>NZ_CP060389.1 GCF_014280435.1 Sphingobium sp. KCTC 72723
GTGCCCCTGATGGGGTGGGCATTTATCTGCCTTTTGGTGCTGGCCATTGAGCTGAGGTTCGAACCGATGGCTTTGCATTGGGACATATTGTCAGTCGCCATGTCAGGCCTGACCGTCTTCGTGGCAGCTTGCGTGTTCGGGTTTGCGCGGCGGCACATGCGCCTCCACAAACGTCGAACACGTTTTTTTGTGAGCATGGTAACGACGTTCACTGCGGCGATCATCTTTCTGCTTACAGATAATATCCTTGTCTTGGCGTCCACTTGGGTAGCCAGCGGCTTGATGCTTGCAGGCATGATCGGCCATGTTGATACATGGCCCGAAGCGCAGCAAGTGGCTCGCAAGGCTCGTAAGACCTTCCTCACGACGGATTGGATTTTTGTGTGCGGCCTGACGATGGCCGCCCTGCGCCTGAAAACATTGGCCATTTCCGACATTGTCACACGGGCCGGTGAACTCCCCACGCCGATGCTCGCAGGCCTAGTGGCTACGGTGATAGTTGCAGCGCTCGCACGATGCGCGGTGCCCCCTTTTTCGGGATGGTTGCTCGCGTCTGTTACCGCCCCCACGCCCGTCTCGGCCATGATGCACGCGGGCCTGGTTAACGCTGGCGGTTTCCTGCTTATCCGCATGTCTCCGGTTATCGAACTGCTACCGGCAGCGCGACTTGCGATGGTTCTGCTGGGCCTTTTCGGCGCAATCGTAGGCGCAGCGATCATGATTGTTCGTCCCGACGTGAAGCGGGCGCTGGCCGCCTCCACTGTTTCGCAAATGGGCTTTATGGTGATGACATGCGGATTGGGCGCATATGCTGCAGCGCTATGGCATATTCTTGCCCATGGTCTGTTCAAGGCATGGCTGTTCCTGGGCGCAGGGCAGGTTGTTCGTCGCCAGCCCCTGAAGGCTGCTGAAGGATTTGGCTTCAAGGCAGGATTTGCAATCGGCGCTACCGGCATCGGTCTGACCTTGGTCGATATCGTATCGCCGCTGGATAGGACGAGCCTTATCCCAACTGCTCTTACGCTGGTTGCCGCAATAATCGCGATGTTGTCTGCCATCGGCGACAACTCTGGCCGTCAGCGCTGGGTCATGGCGGCCTTGATATCGGGTCTTGTGGTCATTCATTCTACCGGCCTTGGTTTTGTGAGCCGCCTGCTCCCGTCAGCCCAATCGCCACTGCCGATGACCCTGCAAATGTTTGTCGCAGCTATTTTCCTGGGTAGTCTGGTCGTCCAGAACCGACTGTTCGCCCGCCGGTGGCAAATGCCTCGCTGGATCTATGTCCGGCTGCTGAGTGCCGGAGCCATGACTCGCTGACATCTGAAAACCGCTGACTTCCCTCTACCAGAAGGAATAGAACCATGACGCTCGAATTTGCCCATCCATCATGTGCTCTGGCTCCAGATTATGCGGAAACCGCAAAGCTGGTCGGTCTGGCGTCCAAGGCCGTCGCTCCCCTCTGGCCGCTGGAAAGCCCGATTGCGGTCAACCCGTTGTCCGGCTTTGAGGACTTGCCCTTCTTCGACGCGGTTGAAGCGGCCTCCGACATTTTCAAGGCACGCAGTTGCTTGCCCGTTTCGCTGTGGCGCCGGCTCACCGATAATAGCAAAGTCGATCGCGCAATATTGGCTGAGGTCGCAGTCGAACGCCTCGGGGGTCTGAATCTGGCCTTCGAAGCGGTGCTCCCAAACATCAACGCGCATGATATTCTCATGGCCCGTCTGTTGCACCTACCTTCGGACGACACGGAACCCAAGCCACTGGCTTCCCCGAGCCGGGCTGAATTGTTCGTTGCGAAATGGTGCGCGGCCTTTCTGGATCAGGGGCTATCCGCCGTGGAGATGCCGGGCAGAGAAAAAGGCCTGTACAGGGCCACTCTCGACCTGGTTGTCCATGATCCGGAATTCATCGCGCTGACCGGGAAACGGGCAAAGGCAGTCTATCACAAGACACCTATGGACCCTGTCACAGCCATTGCCGAACGGCTCACTTCCTTCGGTGACAACCAACTGGGCAAATTGGCCCTTTTACGAGAGTTGTTGGGCAGACTGCCCGGATGGGCGGGGCATATTCGCTGGCGCAGCGAATATGCAGATCAGGCCTATAGTGTTGGAGCACCGGCGAGCATCACGGACTATCTCGCCATGTGGATGTTGGTCCTCGATTTTGACACCGCCATGCCCGTAGCCGATAGTTTGCCCATACAAGAGTATGAAGGGCTCGCATCCCATTTCGGCATACCAGTTAAGGCGTTCCTCTCCTTAAACGGTGCTGCGAAAACACGGTTGAATTATATCCTCAGCATCAACGGTCACCAGCTGTCGATGATGTTCATGGAAGCTGCCGAGCGTGGATTTCAGGCCAAAATCGTGCAAGGTTTGCGGAACGCAGAGCGTGCACCAAAGGTCACGCCTACGAGGTATGATGCGCAGCTCATCTTCTGTATTGACGTGCGTTCCGAACCACTGCGCCGCGCGATTGAGCAGCAAGGTAGTTACGACACCTATGGCTATGCCGGTTTCTTCGGCTTGCCGATCGCGATGCGCGCGCCTACCGACCGCATAGCGCGCAGGCAACTGCCTGTGCTGCTGGAGCCGCAACATGAAGTTGCCCAGGCTGTTGCTTCCAGCCGCCTTGGCAGCGACAGTTCTCTACTGGCCAGCCATGCCCGGCAATCCTCTGCATCGAGGCTATTGAATGGTGCCAAGCGGACCATGGCAACCAGCTTTGCTGCGGCGGAAGGCACCGGCCCAATTGCTGGAGCGATGATGCTGTTGCGCAACCTTGCCCCTGGGATCGCCCGACAACTGACCGGCCCGGATGATGCCGGCCTGTCAGCGCAGCTTAGCCCATGCCTGTCAGATGCTCATAGTCACGGCCTAGGTCTGGAGGAAAAGGCGAGTTATGCCACAGGCCTCTTCAAGTTGACGGGCCTTGTGCCGGAAACCCTGGCCCCGCTTGTACTACTGGTCGGCCATGGTGCGACCTCAACCAATAATCCCTTCGGCGGTGCGCTCGAATGTGGGGCATGTGGCGGTAGGGCCGGTGGTCCTAACGCACGTGTCATGGCTGCAATCCTGAATGATCCGAATGTGCGTGCGCGTCTGGTAGAGCGGGATATGACAATTCCCTCCGACACGCGGTTCGTAGCAGGCCAGCATGACACCACCACTGATAATGTCATGTTGTTCGATTGCGAGCAGGTGCCCCAAAGCCATTGCGACGCTCTGGGGAAAATTGCCTGGGATATGGCTTATGCTAGCACGCGAAGCCGTGAAGAACGTGGCCGGAAGCTCAACAGGTCAGCGGCTGACCTGATGGTTGGTGCATTGCATTGGGGCGAAGTTAGGCCCGAATGGGGGCTTTCTGGCAATGCAGCCTTTATAGCGGGGCCGCGCAGCCTGACACAAGAGATCGACCTCGATGGCCGAGTTTTTCTTCATAGCTATGACTGGCGCACCGACAGCGATGGCGGTGCTTTGAAGACAATATTGACCGCTCCGATGGTTGTCGCGCAATGGATTAACTGCCAATATCTATTCTCGACGATCGACAACAATGTCTACGGCGCGGGGGATAAAACAGTGCATAATGTGCTCGGCGGCTTTGGAGTCGTGCGAGGCAATGGCGGCGACCTGTGCGTCGGCCTGCCCCGTCAGTCATTATTTTGTGACGATGGTACGCCTCACCATGTCCCTCAGCGCCTTCTCACCATTGTACAGGCCCCACTTGACCGGGTGGATGCCATAATATTGGAGGATGCATTGCTCGGTCGTCTGTTCGGGAATGGTTGGGTCAAGCTGGTCGTGATCGACCCTACTAATGGCCGCGTGTCGCGCTGGACTGCAGGCGATGAACTAATCAGATTTTCGGACGCGCCTGGTGGTTGGGCAGAGCCCCGAACCATAGTTTGAAAAACCACCTTGAAAAATTCTGTTTGATATGAGGAGTTACTGAATGGCCGCCCATCCCCATGGACGGATTGATTGGCGCGCATTCATGGGATGGGCGCGCGCCACCCTGGCACCCGACCGTGCCTTCATGACCCTGGTATTGATCTACGGCGCAGCCATAGGCCTGTTGTCGCTGGCGACGCCCATTTCTGTGCAAATGTTAATCAATTCGGTTGCGAACACTGCCCTTCCGGCCCCACTTTTCACGCTCGCTGCCGTCCTTCTGTGCCTGTTGCTGCTATGGGCTTTGCTGGGTGCATTACGTACCTACGTGATGGAGATTTTCCGTCGCCGCTTCTTTGCCCGGCTTGTCGCGGAGATCACCCTGCAGGCCGTTCACGCTCAAGATCCATTCTTTCAGGACGACCGCCGCGGCGACCTGTTCAATCGCTTTTTCGAGGTGATGAATATCCAGAAGGCCATCCCGTCGTTGCTGGTCGGGGGGTTCTCAATTTTCTTCCAGGCAGCGGTCGGATTTATCGTTACATCCTTTTACCATCCGATTTTTCTGGGCTTCAACCTGCTCTTCATTGCCTGCGTCTGGTTGATCTGGAAAGGCTGGGCCGGCAAAGCCATGGAAACGGCAGTGGCGCTCAGCCATCGCAAATACGAGGCGGCCCACTGGCTGGAAAGTGTCGGTGCTTCTAACGGATTCTACAAATCCAGTCGGCATCTCGACTATGCCATGGATGTCTCTGAACAGCGAACAGCTGCATATGTCAGTGCCCATCAAAAGCATTTTCGCGCGACCTTCCCTCAAAGCGTGGCATTACTACTGCTCTATGCTGTCGCCAGCGCCGCCTTGCTCGCGCTGGGTGGTTGGCTGGTCATTCAAGGCCAGTTGTCCATCGGTCAACTTGTCGCGGCTGAGTTGATCCTTTCAAGTATATTCTATGGAGCAGCACAGCTAGGTCCATATCTCGATGGATTCTATGACCTTGTGGCAGCGGTCGAGGAACTTGCGTTGTTCGGGACCATCAATCAGGAAGACGCACCATTGGCTGGCGGCGCTGGCGTGAGGCCGCGCGATGGCGCGCTCGCGTTACGATCTGTGCGACTGGAAGTTGGCGGCGAACGTGGCAATTTCAATCTGACGATCCCGGCAGGGCTCCATATCGTGGCAGACTGCGACACGGGTGCCGACAGGCTGTTCAGCCGACTTCTCAAACGTCACTACCGCCCCGCCGAAGGATTGATTACTTTGGGCGGCGCAGACATTGGTGCGCTGGATATCTTCCAGTTGCGCAGTGACGTCATCGTGCTTGACCGACCCAGCATTGTGGAAAGCTCAATCCGTGACTATCTGCGTCTGGCGGCGCCACAGGCAACGTCAGAGCGCACTCTCGACGTGTTGGATGCCGTTGGCCTTGGCAGTCGCATAAGCACTTTACCCGGTGGAATGGACTGCGTGCTGTCTTCGACTGGCTGGCCGTTGACGCTTGCGGACACGATGCGTCTCAAGCTGGTCGGTGCAATTCTGGCAGAGCCTCGTATCCTCGTTCTGTCGGGCCTTTTCGATATGCTGCCAGCACATGAGTTGCGACCAGCGCTACGAATGCTCGATGATTTCGCCACGACAATCATATGCTTCACTAGCAGGTCCGAAAATCTCGCCTTCGATCACTGGCTCTGGTTGGGCCACGACAAACAATTGCTGACGCGCGATGCCTTGGAATTTCAGGCCGTCCGCACTGCTGCGCGAGGACGCTGACATGCCATTCCGCACAGACCATATTTCGCATTTCAAAACTCTTGCCAGCATAGCGGTTCCACGGCCCGCGCGCGCACTGGCATGGATATTGTTGTTGGGCATGGCAGGGTCCATAGCGTTCCTGTTGCTCGTCCCGTGGGTGCAGACATCGACCGGCACTGGGACAGTCATCGCGCTCGATCCGCGCGATCGGGTTCAGAATGTGACCGCCCTGGTGCCTGGCCGCGTCGAACAATGGTTCGTCACGGACGGATCGCGCGTCAGAAAGGGCGACCCGATAGCCCGCATTTCCGATAATGATCCAGGTTTGATTTCACGTCTGCGCGCCGAACGCGCCCAAGCCGACGCAGAGATTGCAGCGACACGGCGAGCCATGGGTGTTGCTCAGCGTGATGTCGGCCGCATGGGACAGCTTTACGGTGAAGGCCTGTCGGCACGCCGCGACCTGGAACTCGCTCAGATCAAGGTGGAAGATTATGGCGCGAAAGTTGCCAAGAGCCTAGCTGATCGCAACCGGCTAGACATCGACATCAGTCGGCAATCCGTGCAAATCGTGCGCGCTCCGCGTAATGGCCGCATATTGCGTATCCTGGGCGGCGACACGGCTACGATGGTGAAGGAGGGGGAAATCCTCGCGACCTTCGCACCGGAGGAAGCTGTTCGGGTCGTCGAACTCTATGTCGATGGGCGCGATGTTCCGCTGATCTATCCCGGACGCCCCGTCAGACTGGAATTTGAAGGATGGCCCGCCATCCAGTTCAGCGGGTGGCCGTCCGTAGCGATGGGTATGTTCGACGGGCAGGTCCGCGCGATCGACGTGTCGGCATCAAGTAATGGCCTGTTCCGCATATTGGTCGAACAACGGCGCGGCGGACGGCCTTGGCCCAAGGAACCGTTCGTGCGCCTTGGTGCAAAGGTTCGTGGCTGGGTGATGATGGATACTGTGAAATCAGGCTATGAACTCTGGCGATTGCTCAACGACTTTCCTCTGCAATATCCCGCAGGCGCTATCGACGGGACTGTCGGCAAGGCCGCGACGGGGGATGGCAATGCCAAATAGGCTCCATCTCCCCGTCCTGTCGGCTGTGCTGTTGGCAGTGACCGCCATGATTTCACCAGGGAAGGCCCAGGATGTTGCGGCGCTACCCACACTCGCGCCCGCCGAAGCCGGGATTCTCTCCTTGGACGATGTGTTGGCCACTTCGGCCAAGCAATCCCCGCAGATCTTGGAAGCCTTGGCTCGTGCGCGTTCGGCCGATGGCAGACGCCTCAGTGCAGAAGGTGCGTTCGACACATTGTTCTCGGCCGAGGGTGGGTCGCGCGTCCTGGGCTATTATAACGGCACTTATGCGGACGCCAAAGTAGCGCGCCCTATCGAGGATTGGGGTGGCCAGATATATGGCGGATACCGCGTCTCCAGCGGTAGCTTCCCCATCTATGAGGACAAAAACTACACCAACCAGTTGGGCGAAATCCGGGCTGGCGCGGTGTTCTCGCTTTTGCGGGACCGGATGATCGATGAACGGCGCTTTGGCCGTGTGTCCGCCGACGCCGATCGGGCCGTTGCCGATGCCGAGCGGCAGATGGTCGCGATCGGCGTGCAACGCAGGGCGTTCGACGCCTATCTCAATTGGGTTGCCGCCGGACAGCGACTTGGTATTTACCACCATCTCCTTAATCTGGCGCAGGAGCGACAGCGCGGCTTGCAGCGATCGTTTGAAGCTGGCCTCCGCCCCCGCATCATTCTGGTTGAGAACGACCAGACTCTCCTGCGACGGCAAGCCATGGTCGTCCAGTCCGAGCAGGCGGTTGCCAATGCCGCCAACACTCTATCGCTCTATTGGCGCGATGCTGATGGCAGGCCTGTCATACCCCACCCAGAACAAATGCCGGTGAGCCTTCCCGCCCTACCCATGGCCAATGTCCCGCAGGAGGTGGCGCGGCCAGACCTCATTGTCGCCCAGTTGCGGGAACGACTGGTGCGTGACCGTTTGGCGTTGGACCGCAACGCCTTGCTGCCCCGTCTCGAACTCCAGATGGAAGTGGCGCGAGATATTGGCGATGCTGGCCTGGGCGGAGTATCACGGAGCGGCAATGACGTTCGTTTTGGACTGCGCTTTTCCGTGCCGCTGGAACAACGGGCCGCGCGTGGTAAGCTGATGCAGACGCAAGCTGAACTCGACGCGAACCGCCGTCGAACGCAGTGGCTGGACGAACAGATCAGGGCGGAGATCGACGGTATCGGGATTACCCTTAGCGCCGCAGATCGACTGATCGTCTTGTCAGAGGACGAAAGGGGGCGTGCCGAGGAGATGGCGACCGCGGAACGGCGTCGTTTCACCATGGGGGCCAGTGACCTTTTCCTCGTCAACACGCGGGAAGAGGCAGCAGCCAGCGTCTCTCTTACCCTGCTTGACCAGCGATTGCGCAGGATTGCAGCTAGTGCTGATCTTGCGGCCTCGTCCGGCAATGCGGCGGCACTCGGCCTATGACCTGTCAATGGTCGCTTAGAATGCGTTTTGCTTCCGCCTGAACGCGCGCTGCGATCAAGCGGAAGTCGGCGCTATTTGCTGCATTGCGACGCCATGCCGCTGCGATGGAGCGGGTCGCTTGCCAATCGACAGGCGTCACACGACGTATTAGCGCCTCACCCCCGACATCAGAACGGAGATAGAGTTCGGGCAGGACTGCTATTCCAATCCCGGAACCTACCATTTGCTGAATGCTGTCCAGGCTTGTGCCTTCATAATCGCGTAAAATCACGGCACCAAGGTCGTCGCAAATCCCTTCCACCATCCGGTGATAATGGTGCCGGGGGTCGAGCGACAAAAATGCTTCACCCGCCAGATCATGGCGCGTGACAGTGGGTTTTTCGGCAAGTGGATGATGGGGTGGTACGACGATATGCATCGGCTCGCGAAACAACGGTTCGATTTCTAGCCCTTCGCCGATCAGAGGCAACGGCCCGATCATCATATCGAGGTTACCCCTCGCAAGCTCGAGGGCTTGCTCCGTCGGAAGCCCTTCCCGAATATAGAGTTTGATGTCGGGCTGTTCGGCATGGAGTGTAGCGATCAGCGACGGCATCAGGTAGGGGCCAAGGGTAGGTGTAACCCCGAAGCGAATAACGCCGACCATCTTCTCGCGGGATCTGCGAGCAACTGACCGGATTTCCTGAATTTCCACAAGGACCCGTCGCGCCCGTTCCACGACCAATCGACCTAGCGGCGTCATTTGTACCGCCCACCCTTTTCGGTCGATCAAAGCGGCACCAAGCCGTTTTTCCAGCGCCGAAATCTGTTGGCTCAGCGTCGGTTGAGATACGCCACATTCATCTGCCGCCTTACCAAAGTGCAGCAGGTCGGCGACCGCGACGAGATATTCCAGTTGGCGAACGGATGGCATGGGCAAACGATAGATAACTGCTATCGTTCAGTCTATAAAATTTCGATTGGCTCGAAAATTTATGATGAGCCATAAGGGCCTCAACAGCCCAAAGGGCAAGCAAACTGTAGAGACATCGGCAAGATCGTTTCCTCCTTCTCTACAGGCTGCCAACCCCAGCCAGCTACCGCCGCCGCGGCTCCCAACCGGCCTTTATCGCTGGCGGCGGACACTGGCGACGCACGTCGATACCCCCTCTTCGTGCGTCGCCAGACTATTTCCTCTCCCTGAAAGGGCTACACCATGTCCCTCACTGCTATGCTGTCGGCATTCCTGGTAATCTCGGCGATAACGCCGCAGCAGGCAGATACGGTTTCCACCACTTCAAATTTTCATATGTTCGACCTGAAACATCTCGAAGGTTCGCAAACCGCCCTTTCAGCAGCGCAAACCCCTGAGATCATAGTGGAGAGTCGGGCGTCTTATAAGCCTGTCCCCTTATTCACGAGGGACCATGAAACTCTGGCATATATTGCCCGAGGATCGACGTCATCCTGCACCGTGCTCCTCAATATCGCATCCCGCTGCGTTCGCCCCACCAAGCTCGTCAGCATCACGTCAGGTGACGGAATTTCGTGGGACGTTCCGTGAGCAAGCCAATAGCAACCCGGCGGACCCTGTCCATGTCAACGCGCAATGGTCGTGCGAACGAGGATGCTCCAAATCCGGTCTCGGTCAATCCGCCTCCGATGAAGGAACCGGCAATCCGCACCCGCGCGATGCCCAAAGATACCAACTCGGCGGGCGACATCTGGGGCGGATGGCTGCTGGCCCAGATGGACCTCGCGGGCGAGGCGGCTGCCAGAGAAAGGACTAGATGCCGCGTAGTCACCGTCGCCGTCGACGCGATGGAGTTTCTGCGTCCGGTCAAGGTCGGCGACGTAGTGAGCTTTTACGCCGATGTTGTCGAAGAGGGGCGCACCTCGCTGATCGTTGAAGTTCGCGCCATCGCAAACAGCGAGGACAGCGGGATCAAGCATCGGGTAACCGAGGGCCGCTTCACATTTGTGGCTATCGGGCCGGACGGAAGCCCTCAAAAAGTCGATCCGGACCAACGAAGATGATGGACGGAATCACACCGATATCCATCCAATCCAGAAAGCAATATCATGTCGTTCATCGTAACCGGGACCGACACCGACGTCGGCAAAACCGTGGTCGCCGCCGGTTTGGTAGCATCGCTCAGAATGCGATACTGGAAACCTGTACAGTCCGGTCTCGATCCTGACGGCGATGCCGAACGGGTAATGGAACTGGCTGGAGTCGACCGATCAAGGATAGTCCCGGAAATCTATAAATTTCCAGTCCCGGCGTCACCACATCTCTCAGCCCGTCTTGCGGGCGAAGTGATCGATCCAAGCCGCCTTTGCCTCACCTCTGACAAAGCCCGCGGCGTCGTAATCGAAGGGGCTGGCGGGGTCATGGTGCCTCTAAATGAGCAGCTTCTATTTATCGACATATTCAAAGACTGGAACTTACCAACAATTCTCTGCGCCAGAAATGCTGTGGGCACGATCAATCATACATTGCTGACAATCGAAAAGTTGAAGCGATATAATATACCACTGATCGGTGTGATTTATTCAGGATCACCAGAAAATACAGAAAATCAACGTATAATAGAGCATTTTTCTGGAACGAATTCTCTGGGAATTTTGCCGATAATAAATCCAATTAACGCTAGAACGCTTTTTAAAGCTATGCAAGATCATATTGATCTTGCGCTTATAAAGGAAAGATATTCTTGCATATGAACTATATTGTTACAGAATATTGGAATTCCATCCAATATAAAAAACAAAATGGTTTTAGAAATAAAAATCAAGTGCAAATCAGCCGACTTTCTACAAAATATGTCGAGGAAAAATTTTCTATGAAAATATCGGAGTTAAAGAGACGCATAGAACGCTTTACTGATATTAAATTATTAATTTTGATTATTTTCTTTGGGATACCATTACTATGGTATTGTATCGCTGAATCGTAGCAAGAAGCTTACCGACTGAAAATCTCATTGACGCAAAACACATGGATCGCACCGCCGATCGTCCCGCCCGATCACGACCTTGCGCTCCCGATTTGGCTGCACGAAAAAACCTGTCGGAATGGTGAGCTACACGACAACCGGCCTAGTGGGGTTTTCCGCCACCCTAAATTAACACCCGCTCCACCTCGTCCAGCGTCACATCAACGGGCCGCCGATCCTAGAGCTGGGTGGTGCGGGTCGAACTGTGGTTCGCCATCGTCGCGGCCGTTTCCAGCGTGCCGCCATTTTTCAGATAGGTGGTGATCCCGGTCGCGCGGAAACTGTGGTTGCCGATCGGCGTCCCGATCTCGGCAGCCGCCGCGCGCCGGCGCACCATCGCGAAGGCATTGGCCTGAGGCAGGGGGGGCCGCGTCTTGCTCGTCATAGCTCCACCTTCTCAGGAGTTGGAGCCTCAGACAAATCCGGCGCGGTTCAGGTGGGACACGATCGCGAGCTCAGTTAAAACCTAACGAATACGTTGGTTGCTAGAATGTGATTCACCCGGTCCGGGCCAATCCGAAACACCGTCTGGTTGAGGTAGCCTGGTTCGATCGTGATTCCCTCCGCCACTGGCAAGCTCGCACCTATAAAGGTTCGGACCTGATCGATGCCCTTGTGCCGGTCCCATTGGGTTGTGTTCAAACCGACGAACGTTTCGTTCCACACGACTACACGTAAGGCCCTCCCCGGTAACGGCACCTGCGCCCGAAGCTGTTGACGAAGGCGCCAACCAACTCCCTCCGAATCCGACCGAAAACGCTGTTCGATCCGCGTGCGGCCGCTGATCGACAACCCAGTCGCCCTGTCTTGCTTGAAGATGTAGGCGACCTGCTCCCATACCCGATGCTCCTCATTGGCGACGGTGCGAGCGAACCGGGTGTGGACGTAAACATAGCCCGCCGTCGCGGACCACCCGCGCGGCAGCCTTAAGGTCAGGCTCGGTCGGATCAGTACCTGGCCTAGCCTAGATACTTCGTCCGTATAGCGACCGTGGAGTTCGAGCGTTGCATCCACGTTGTCGAACAGGGTGGTCGTTCCGGTCATCGAAGTCCAGATTTGCTCGTCATGTTCGGATGCGTGGGCAGGAACCGTGCCCACGACAATGGCGAGCGGTACGGCGATGTATCGGAAAAGGGGCATGGGGTGCGTGCTCATGAGCGATCGAAGAAATCAACGCGGCCAGTGCCGAGCTCGTAGTAAGCCCCGACAATCATGAGCTTGCCCTCTGCAAGTGGCTTCATTAATAGTGGATCGCTATCTTCGCGCAGGTTACGCACCGTGCGTCGGACGTTCTGGCGTATCGCCGCCTCGGTGGCGTCGCCAGTAATGCCCCGCGCTTCAAGCACGGCGGGGATTATCGGCTCGACCATGGTGCCGATCGCACCAGGGAAACGCGCGTTCTTACTGACGACGTCCATCGCAGCCTTGACCGCACCACACGCTTCGTGCCCCATGACCACGATCAAGGGCACACCTAGAACTGCTACCGCGAACTCAATCGAACCCTTGGCGACTGTGTCGACGGTATTGCCAGCGTTGCGGACGATGAACAGTTCGCCCAAGCCGCGTCCAAACAACAACTCCGGCGGCACCCGGCTGTCCGAGCAGGAAACATAGGCAACGAACGGCGCCTGATAACGAGCGAGTTCCAGGCGGCGCTGCGGCGAGATGTCGGGATTGAGGATTTCACTGCGCAGAAACGCGGCGTTGCCGTCCTCGAGGAGCCGCAGCGCCCGATCAGGGTCGAGTGTTGTCTTGCCGTCCTTGGTCGGTGCGGGTGGGACAACGCGCGACTGGTGTCTCGATGCGACTTGCGCGCTCGCAGGTGCGACGGCGATCGTCGCTGTGGTCATCGCGCCGGTCACAAGAGTGCGGCGCGACAAATTATTGTCGAACATGGGTATCCTCTCCTTCTATTTAAAAGATTGCAGGTGAAATGGGATTTTTAACCATTCAACAGAAGACCAAGACACCCGCAATATCAAGTTATATCCTCTTCTTTAAGCCACAGCCGGGCGCGGTCGTCGGAAGCGGCGGCCAAATCGGCGGCAGCCAGTGCTGCGCACGCTTGAGCGTCCAGCAACCGCACGCGGGCGTCGGTCGCCGCTTCTTCATCTGAAGAACTGGGTAACAAGACGCAACGTCAGATGTATACTGCCTATATTGCCGGCTTGATTGGCTCTAGCGATCACAAGAGCATTTAACGCATGGCGGCCCGCGCAGACGCGCTTAGAGGCTGCGTCAGAACGCTGGCGTAACGGTGCACGATCGAAGTCCGATATGATCCCGAGGGGTTGCGAGACCAACCTTGGAAGCCATCATGTGGAACCCGACCGCCCGCGCGCATCATATACGATCCGACAACGTCCTGGGTGGGGAAGCAATGGCGAGATATTCTACAGCCTGACCGAGGCGAAAGTGTTGATCGAAGCGTGGCGGCGACATCAACGCCCGCTACGGCGTTGACCATGGATTCAGATTCTACACCCATAATTCCGATCAGCGCGCACCCTATCATGTCAATGTGATCTCGGCCGCGACACACGAGGCACCTTATATGCTCGATGGCCTGACCAGACATGGCACCGATCTCGTGATCTCCGAGCATTATACCGACACCGGCGGAACGACCGATCATGTCTTCGCTAAACGAGTTTGCTTCAGATGGCCGAAAATCAGGTGTTGCCGTCAGGCTGTGCCGAAAGCGTAGGATTTGGCCTCGCCGGCAAGCGACGCCCTTCTAGCCCGGATAGTTGCATCGCGTAACGTATCGCGATACAACTGCTCGATGATAATTGGATTGCGCTACAAGGGGCTTGAAGCCTTTTATCGCACCGGCACGACGCGGGGTGATCAGGCTCCCCATGTGAAGAAGCTGCGCAACATCCTTGCGCAGCTCGAAGTCGCTACAGGACCGGACGATATGAATTTACCGTCCTTCAAGCTGCACCCGTTGGAAGGCGATCTGAAAGGCCATTGGTCCGTTTGGGTCAACGGAAACTGGCGTGTCACATTCCGGTTTGTCGGCAACGACGCGGAACTTGTCGATTATCAGGATTACCATTGAGGCTATGATGATGATGCACAATCCCCCCCACCCTGGCGAACTGTTGCGCGATGAAGTCATTTTGGCGTTGGGCCTATCCGTTACTGAGGCGGCCAATCGCCTTGCCATGTCGCGTGTTGCGCTGTCGCGCGTGCTGAATAGCAAGGCCGCGATCAGCCCCGACCTCGCGGTTCGGCTCGAACAGGCTGGTGCCAGCACAGCGCGGGCCTGGCTCTCGATGCAGGCGAACTACGACCTATGGTGCGCTATGCAACATGAGCAGCCACCCGTTCGGCGTTTACAGGACGCACGGTGAGGAATGACTGACAACAAAACGGTGGTTTAGTTGACTGACAACCACATCGCCGGAAGCCCGCAGAAATGCGTTGCCAAAATCGGCCGATTTCTGGTCTGTCAACTTAATGAAAAAAATTCCGTATTAAGTTGACATCCTCGCCCTGAATGATAGCATTTCTTGATTATGCTATCACGGAGGCGAGCGACATGCCAGCTTTAACGATCCGCAATATTCCGGACGACATTCACAGAGGGTTGAAAGCCCTGGCGGCGAAGCATGGCCGGAGTGCGGAGGCCGAGGTGCGAGAGCTGATCGCTTCCGCCGTCTTTCCTTCCCAGCGCCAGCGTCTCGGGACAGCGATGACCGACGTTTGGGGTTGTGTCAGGCTTACCGAGGATGAGGCTCAAATCATTGATGGCGCGCGCGATCGCGCGCCGGCCAAGCCGATAGGCTTTGAAGAATGATTGTGCTGGATACCAACGTCATATCGGAAATGACGAAGCAATCGCCTTCGCCTGCTGTCGTTGCGTGGTTGGACGCGCAGCGCGCAGAGACACTTTATCTTTCGGCCATCACAATCGCAGAAATCAGATTCGGGATTGCCTGTTTGCCGGAAGGCAAAAGGCGGGACGCTCTTTTGCGGGCCTTTGCTTGCATAGAGGATCTATTCGCAGGCCGCATCCTGGCATTTGATAGCGAAGCCGCGCGACATTACGCCGAGCTGGCCGCTTCCGCGCGCCGCATGGGGAACGGCTTCCCGACACCGGACGGCTATATCGCGGCCATCGCGGCAGCGCACGACTATGCCGTGGCGACACGCGACGTTGCGCCGTTTGAGGCGGGCGGCGTGCCGGTCATCAATCCATGGGAGAATGATAATGGCTAATACCGATAATGGTGGTGGTCCTGAATGGGACGACATGATTGAAGCCGTCATGGACTCGATGCCTCAGAGGCTATCGAATAGAGAATGGCGCTCCGTAAACGAGAGCGTGCATACTATCATTAAGGCTTATGTTGGCGATATATTTGAGCGGTCATCAATCGGTTTTCTTAAGTCGCGCGAGGGAAAATCGGAAGTTCGTCTATGGATGAGCATCGGGCAGGATTGTGTCGATTTTCAGAAGGGCTTTGATACCGAGAAAGCAATTGCCAAATCCTATTCGCTTGAAGGGCTGAAACTGGCCCGCGATGTTCTCAACGCCCGCATTGAGGAAATGGAGCGGGAGGGATGCCCATGAAACTGGCCAATTTCATGCAAAAACTTCATGCAGCGGGGTTTGAAATCACTGTGATTGATAGCGAAATCCCTCTTTGGATGGTGGCATTAACGACACCGGAGGAAGTGGAGCGCGATGAAGGCGGTACGTGCTTCAATGGGATTCCCATTTGGACGGGTGATCGTTGGAATATTTGCATCCAGACTACCACGCCTGCTGTCCACTCCTCTGAATGGTATCGGCATTTCCATGCCGAATTAGCGCAAGCTGTATGTGATGAGGATGCTGATGGCCGAAAGGTGACGCCCAAAAATCTGGGAGACGATTAATGAAGATCGGGTATGCCCGCGTCAGCACTGGCGAGCAGAACCTAGCGTTGCAGATCGACGCCCTGCGCGCCGCTGGTGCCGAACGGATCTTTGAGGACAAGGGCGTAAGCGGCTCCACCGTGTTCAAGCCAGCCTACGGCGATATGTTGCGCCACGCGCGAGCTGGTGACGAAATCATGGTTTGGCGGCTCGACCGTCTAGGCCGCTCTCTCCCTGGCCTGATTATCGAACTAGAAATGCTGGGAAGCCTTGGCGTCGGGTTCCGATCACTCACGGAGCAGATCGAAACGGTGACACCGGCAGGCCGGTTGTTTTTCCATATGGTTGGGGCATTTGCCCAATTTGAGCGTGATGTAATCCGCGAGCGCACCAACGCGGGGATTCAAGCAGCGCGCCGCGCTGGTAAGAAGCTGGGGCGGCCTGTGTCGATCAATGAGGATCAATGGAAACAGGCCAAGACGCTGCTGGCTGAACCTCACAAAATGAGCGTGGTGGCAGTCGCGGGTCTGTTGAATGTCACCCGCCAGGCCATCTATAAACGGCTCAGCGCTGAGAAACTGGCCGAACCAGTCGAGGCTTGATCCATGGAATACCCCCCTGCCCTTCCCTTCGATTAGCGCACTCCCCTTAAGCGTCGCCTTTCCTTGGGCAGCTACCTAGGCCGGTGATGAATGTGCGAGCGAGCATATCCCCTCGTGCTCGTCACTGCTGATTGACGCACCTGGGCGGCTCCCCCTGCCTCATGCGGGATCGGACCTTCGGCCCCAAGCAGAAAACCACCGCTACGCGCCAACGGTTTCCGCAAGCGGACCCTCCGTTTTTCAGCTTGCCCGCGTCAGGGGGGCCGCCCCTCCAAAGTGCGTCAGCAACGACAGCACGAAGGAACGGACATGCAGAACATCGCTGAATTTCGCATCATCGGTCGCATCGGTAGCACGGAGATCAAGGAAAAGGTGGCAACGCTCGACGTTGCAGCAAACTACGGCCGCAAGGTCGGCAACGATTGGGAGGACGATACCCATTGGAACCGCGTCACCTGTTTCGGCAAGAATATCGAGCGCGCAGCCAAGATGGCCAAGGGCGACTTGGTGCATATCACTGGTCGCATCCGCCAATCCCGCTACGATCGCGAGGGCCAGACCGTTTACGGCGTTGACCTGATTGTTGATCGCTTGGCCGTGATCGCGAAGAATGGCCGCCCCGCCGATGACGATCGCGACGAGGATTGAAGCGTGCGGGCGGCGCTACGCGCCGCCCATTACATTACATGCAAATCAAATTACATGCACATACATGCAATGCTATGTGCAGGCATGTAAATGGCATTGCAAGGCTGTCATTGCCATTAAATGGCTTTCCAAGGCTTTCAAGTGTCAGTATGATATGCGCATGCCTTTGCTGTCTCATGCAGGTTCGGGGCATCCTATGAATGTAAAGGAAAGCAAATGGCAGTCATCGCCTTGGCATCCCCGAAAGGAGGTTGCGGCAAATCCACAACGGCAATCGCGTTGGCCGGTGCATATGCCGAGCAGGGCTATACCGTCAGGATCATAGATGCCGATCCCCGCCAGCGTGTCATGCGCTGGGGCGAGGCGGGGCAAACTGGTCCACAGATCGCGGTCGTAAGCGCAAAGGCAGAAACGATTGTTGCAACGATCCGTGCCGCCGAGAGCGAGGCGCAAATTGTCATCATCGACGTGGAGGGAAGCGCGAACATGGTTGTTCCGTTTGCCATCGCCCACGCCAATTTCGTCATCATCCCGGCTAACCCATCAGCGGCGGACGTGGAGGACGCTATCGCAACCGTGCGCGTCGTTCTGGACACCCCAAGCAAGCACGGACGCAGTGTTCCTTACGGGCTGCTATGGACGCGCGTTTCAACAGGGTTCCAGTCTCGCGAGTTTGCGGCGCTTGCTGGGCAACTCGCAGAGGCAGGGGTGCCGGTGATCGGCCAGTTTGTCGAACGCACCGCCTACAAGTCACTGTTTTCATACTGCACCACATTGGATCAGCTCCCGCGCGACGAAGTGCCGGGCACCGACAAGGCGCGGGCCGAGGGGGCCGCGCTTGCGAACGCAGTGGCCGACGCGATTTTGGCCGATCAGGAGAAAGCCGCATGACCGAGCCGCAAAAGCCTCAGAGGCGCAACCTGGGCCTGCCTCTGGCATCGGTGCGTAGTACGGCAACGGAGACGCCTGCGGCCGACGACAGCGCCAGGGAGACCGCGCTGCGTCACGGGTTCGACAATGTGCCGATCGCGGCGAGCGAGGTAGATCGCCTGAGAGCCAATCAGAACAGCGAACCACCGCGCCGGAAACGTGGGGCAGGGCGGTCGATGCCCTTCTCGGTGAAGCTCTCGCCCGCCACGATGGAATACATATACGAGGTGGCAAACTCGCGCGATATTCCCTTGGCACAGGTGATCGAGGAGCTTGTGGAGGCTCATCGAGAGGTCGCAAAGTGATGCGCCGTCGATGACGATCAACGAGAACGGGGAGGGCAGGGCCAACCCCTAAAATGGCGGGCGAGGCCGTTGGCTGGAACCAGCGACCCCGCCCTAATCACAACCGCAAAATTGGAGCTTTGCGAATCATGACTGACACCACCCTACCGAATCCGCATCCTGCGAGCGATGCAGCTTGGACCGTTGTGCTTGCAGATTATCGAGCCGCAGTTACGAGCTTTCATGCCGAGGTGAGCCGCGCTGCCGCTGCCGGTGACGACATTGACCAGGCCACCGCCGATGCTCACGCATTTGCAGCCGTCGCGCTTATCGGGACGCCGGCAACGCATGTCGTGCAGATCGGCCAGAAGATCAGAGCAGCCGACAATCTGGTAAATCTCGGGCAGCTCTATCCCAACCTCGCAGAGATCCTTCTGAGGGACGTGCTTGGCTTGATCGGGATCACGAGCGGGGATGATCGACTATTGCCGTATCCGCTTCACTGAGACGAGGGCGGCCAGCGCGATGTGCTGGCCGCTACGCGGCTCCGGTGAACCTATAGCAAGGCGACTGTGACGCAGAGCCGTTGCAGAAACCAACCAGAAGGATCATGACCGGGGCGCGTGCCAGTGTCATTCGGCTCGCTGATCCTTCCCCGTCATCGCAGCGCCCGTCTGTGGTGAGGGCGCAGGCTGACGGAGAAGAACATGACCGCATCGACCATCATTGCTGACATTCCTACCGGCCTCATCGTCGTTACCGGCCTTGTGATGCTGATCCTCGCTGTTCGCTTCCGTGGCCCTATGTCGATCGCTTTCGCAATCCTCTGCCTGTTCGGAACTTGGAACGCGGGAGAGGCACAGCCCGTCCTAGCGGCTATCATGGGCATTGTGCTTTATGGCGGCCTAGCCATCATCGGAAGCATCTTTGGAGGTCGCGGCGAGCTGGACCACGAAGCCCGATCCGGGGACTATGACTATGCCGCCGAGCAAGCGCGCCTCGCCAGCGAGTATCATCGCCGCGACCGGGAAAGCCGCTTTTAGTCTCCAGACAATCCGACCAACGCCGCAGCCACTTTCGCCGCACCATGCTTCGCAATGGCGGCGGCAATGGCGCGTGCGTCCGAGCGATCCAGTTCAGGAATTTTGACACGTTCTAGTGCCGCCAGAAGCACAGGGCGGCCCGCATCGCGCAATGCGTCCTCAGCCTCCTTTTCGCGCTGAACAATGGCCGCCAGCGCAGCCTCAAGTTTGACGCGCTCTTGCTTGATGCTTTCAAGGGCAGGGGACTTTGCCATGAGATAGATTCCTTCGTTGTGGTCGAGCTATTGGGTGGTTTGAGCTGGGATTGTGTCGATGGGATCAGCCATCATCACCAGACTATCAGCCTATCACGGCGGCACATGCGAGGCCGAGTTTGCACCTAGTCCGCCTTCTCTAACCGACATTTCAGGACTGTTCTATTCTTGTCGCGAAGAATGTCCAGACCGTGTGCGATGCGTTGAATCTTGAAATCCTAATTCCAGAAACGCGCGGCAAAGCCGCTCCTTTTCTCTCTGCGACGATCCAGCCAGGCGCGCCGATGGGCTTTGGTCGAATAGCGGTTGCCAAAAAGTGCATCCCCCCCCCGTCCACGTCTTTTTGGTTTTGCTTGAGGGAGGGGCATGCGAGTGGTAAGGGAAGGATAGAGATTGTAGTTCGCAGGATAGCACGATCGACAGCATTGTAACACAATGCACTCTATGGTGTCCGCTGCACGGGGCTTAAGAATGGCGCATCTGACGTTGCGAGTTGAAGACGAAATTGCGGAAGCCATCGACATGCTGGCGAGAGCGGCAGGCATGACCCGCAGCAAGTGGATCAACCGTGCTATCCGCGATGCCTTGCCTGCTCGTCCCGACGAGGTGCGAGACGTACCAACAGTTGCAGGCGCCTCTAAAATGCTATCGCTTCGTTTGCCCGCTGACGAGTTGGCGGCCATTGATATGGTCGCAGCCAAAGCGGGCATGACCCGTTCGCAATGGGTCAAACGTACATTGCGTTGGCAACTCTGGACGAAGGCCGGCGAGCTGCGCCTCGCGCCTAGCAGCTATCGTTCGATCATGAAGATCGTCGGCCAGGTGCGCGCTATAGGCTATTCGCTCAATCAGGCCGTGAAGGCGATGAACGCTGCCAACCGTCCAGAAAGTCCGCTCTTGATCGAGCAGGTTGCGCCGCATGTCATCGCGATGGAGGGGCGACTTTCGGCAACCATTAAAGAGGCGAATGCCACCCTTACTGCTATCGTGTCAGGGGAGGTTGATTACTGGACTGGGAGGGGCACCACGTCCCCTATCGCCGATGAGGTTCAGCCGTGAACGGCTTTGAGTTTTCCGATCAGACCCTTGAGGATTTGGAGCGGGTGCAGGGTGCGCGTGGGGCTGGGCGTGGCCAGGTTGACCATCGGGGAAACCGTGCTCTCTCTCGCGACTTAGGCAGTCTGATGCGCGCGCCGGGGCAACTCGCTTCTAGTGCCGCCCGTGCCGCTTCGCGCAGCCGTGGAGATCGAAGCGCACGGGCCATTGAACAGCTTGGTCGAACTGCCAAGCGCGCGCCTCAAGTCGTCGTGAAGATCACTAGCCGCATCCATGGCGCAGCCAGTACCGTTGGCGCGTTTACCTACGCCGGTCGCATCGGCATGTCCGATCAGGAGCCTATCGGGATCGAAACCAGCGAGGGCAAGGAGCTGATGAGCGCACAGGATATGATGGTCCTGGCGCGTGAATGGCAACAGTGGGAAACGGCGGACGAAGCGCGCCGCAATGGTGCGACAGCTATCGCCATGGTGTTCTCTATGCCTCCCGGCACTGACCCCGAAAAGGTCCGTGAGGCGGTGCGCGATTTTGCGGAAACCGACCTTTCAAATCGTCGCTGGGTGATGGCCCTCCATACGGACGAGGCGCATCCTCATGTCCACCTTATCATAGCTGGCCGTGATAATGACGGACGCCGGTTCAACCCTAACCGCGAGTTCCTGCAACAGTGCCGTGAACGCTTTGCGGAGAACCTTCGGGATCGTGGTGTTGAAGCCGACGCCACCAAGAGGATGGCTCGCGGCTACCCTCCCAAGCAAGACCCCACGCCCGTTCTAAAGATGCGTGAACGTGGCGCGGAGCCAGTCGCGGATAAGGGGAGATTGGCCGTCATCGGTGGACAGGCGCCCGATGCCGCGCGGCGCCTTGGTGAGCGCGAGAGGGAGCGGAGCAAGACCGTCGCGAACCATGTTTCGGTACGCGAAATCTATGTGCGTGCGGCGGCAGAATTGGAGGCTCATGGCGGTTCTGCCGAGACAGATCGAGCAAAGGCGCTTCGCGCATTTGTGGAGGCTATGCCGGCGCCCGCCAACGCCCGCGCGGAGATCATCGAGCGCCTGCGTACCGGCAATGCGCTGCCTAAGGACTTCGCGCCCGATCGCGAGCTTGAGCGGCTTAAGGCTCGCGTCCAGCAGTGTGATGCTGAACAGCGAACCGCCGCCCTGGACAGGATTGAGCGGGCAACCGGGAGGATCAAATCTGTTTCTGCCGAGCTGAAAGGGAGCGACAACAAAGCCGGGGCAGGGGAGGGGGAGCCGACCGTATTCGACCGTATTCGTGCCAAGTCGGCCGAGCTGAAGAACGACAGCGTACCTCCCAACGCCTCACCCGACCGTGCGCTTGCTAGCGCCCGTGAGCGGCTACAGGCTATGCAGCGCAAGATGGATAAAACCATCAAGGATCGCGCGCAGGATAAGGATCGAGATCGCAGCCAGGACCGCACTCGCGATCCCGATAGGGAAGGGCCGGGCCGGTGAATGGCGACGAATTATTGGGCGCTTTGCTTGAGCAGATCGGGACGCTGGCCGAAGGTGTGCAGGCGGTCATGGAGAACCAACAGGCGCTATCCGCGAAGCTGGATGAGCAGGCGTCGAGCTTGGCCGCTATCGGCGTTGCAGTGGGATTGACCTACCTTGCCACGGGGACCGAAGAGCCGCTTCCCGTCGATGTTCTTGAGGATCGCGCCTTCGCGCGTTTCCTCGACAACTACCCGCTTGATGGCCCCCCGATCATGGGTAAGGCGGCAATGGATGAGCACCTGGCGCGATTGGATCAGATCGACCCAGTTCGCCTTGCAGCAGGCTTCCGCGACCTTGAGCGGCAAACGCACCTGTCCATGATCGAGCGCGTCCGCAACAGGCAGATCGAGCGCGTAGCGCGCGAGAAGCATGGCGATCTTGAGGCCATAGAAAAGGGGCGCGCCGTAGCCGGCACGCCCCCTCGTGAGACAGATCGCGGAGATCAGGGTTAAGGCCCCTGTGCATTACTCGGACACAGATTCACGGTAGCGGCTTGATAAGCAGTGGCATGAGGCCGTTGGCATCGAGATCGAGGCGATCGGACCAGACGTAATCGCTGGCGAGATTGATGCCCGCCATAATCATCCTTTTGCTCTTTGAGGAAACGTAATTTCACCCCGGCCTGCCCTTACGGTGTCAGTGAACCCACCGTTTCGCGCATCGTGGCCGAACACCGGCAAAGCATCGAAGTCAAATCGGCGTAAGCGCTCGCGGACAGCGATGAATGGTGGTTCTGCTTTCGAGCCGAAAGATGCAGAAGCCTTCGTTGTTGCGGTGTCATAACCGTTCGGTTGTGACACTTGGCGAGATTGCCCATAAGAGCCGCAGCCCGAACCGCAATTCGTCTGCGTCCGGGCTTGCTTGGCTAAAGCGCCACGAAAAGGGTCGCGCTCAGCACGTGGTTGGTGCGATCTTCTCCGCGCCGAAAGACGTGCTGGTTCAGGTAGCCCGGTTCTAATCGCATTCGGGGCGCGACAGGTACGCCGACTCCGACGAAAGTACGCCACTGGTCCACGCCGTCACGGGCACCCCAGCTCGTCGAGTTCAGGTTAAAAAATCCTTCGGTGAAGGCGACTGCCTGCACTGTTCCCTGGCGCGCGATCGGCACCTGCACCCGGACAAACTGTCGCAACCGCCACCCGGTATCATCTCGACCCTCCAGCATGCGCTGTTCGAGCCGCGTGCGACTGATGAGAAGGGGGGTCCCGTTACCATTCCGCACGACGGCGAATTGCACCTGCTGCCAAAGCCTGTGTTCGTTCGTGATCCGGCCGCCTTCCGGGTCGGTACGGATATAGGCGTAACCCGCGATTGCATGAGCGTCGGGTGCTATCCTCGCGCCGATCGCGGTCCGTGCAATGAACTGGCTGCCTCCCCCGACGTCATCGGTCGCGCGCCCCTGAGCTTCGAGCCATAGAAAGAGGTCGCCGCGAACCGGTCCTGTGGCGATCACTGATCCCCATGCCTGGATGTCGTCCTGCGCGTGGGCGGGAGAACCGATGACCGCGCTCGCCAAACAGGCGAGAAGAAGCGGGATATATCGGACGTTCGGCATACCCATTTTACTGCTACCCTTCATATGCACTGCTCCAACCCGGACATGCGTTTAGACGTTGCTTCAGACTTGAGATCAGGGGGCGTCGCTATCCCATCAGGTCAGGGTGAACGCTCCGACCGCGGCCCCGATAGCCAGAACGACAGGCGTGGCGAGCTTGCTTTTCCAGCGGTACATGACGGCAAGCGCGACGCCAAAGATGAGCAAGCTCGCGATCGGGTTTGGTGTTCGCGTGGCCGTGGTCTGGGCAAGATCGATCACCGTCACCACGATCAGACCGACGACACCTGCCGCCACCCCGGCCAGGAATAGCTGGAGGCGTTTGTGCTCGACGACGGCTTCCAGGCGATCGTAGAACAGGAGCGAAAAGGCGAATGCGGGCAGGAACATGCCGGCCGTCATTGCCAGCGCACCGGCCAGCCCGCCGCTGATCCAGCCTACAAAGGTCGCAAAGATCACTAGCGGCGCAGGCAGAATGCCCGACAGGCCGAGGCCATCTAGGAATTGTCCATCGGTCATCCAGCCTTGGCCCACCGTGTCGTGCCGGATGAACGGGATTGCTGTGTACGCTCCACCGAACGTCAGCAGGCCGCCCTTCAACCCCGCCCAGAAAAGCGCGGCCATCGTAGGAGCGGATTCCCGCACGCCGGTCGTCGTCCCCGCCAGGGCCGTGCCACCCGTCCAGGTCAGGGTCGCCGCGCCGATCGCGAGCGCCACCACGACCGCGGCGAGTGCGTAACGGCCGGTCGAACCGAGCGCATAGACTGCACCGGCGGCGAGAAGCACAATCCAGAAGCTGACCCCGGCGAGCGACGCGACTGCGGCTGCGATGGCGGTCGCCCATAGCCACGGCCCGAGCAGGATGTGCTCGCCGATGCGGTGGATGGCGCGCACGATAACCGCAATGACCGCCGCTTGGACGCCAAGGAAGATGGCGCCGAACACGGTCCCCTGGATCGGTAACCGTGTATAGGCCCAGGCGAGCGCGAGCATAAGGACAAGTCCCGGCAGCATGAAGCCTAGCCCGGCGAGGACACCTCCCAGACGGCCCTTGGCACGGATGCCGAGATGGACGCACAGCTCATGCGCCTCCGGTCCGGGCAGCACCTGCATCACGGCCAGGAGCTTGTTGAACCGGTCGCTTGGAATCCAGCGTTCCTCATCGACCAGCTCGCGCCTGATCATGGCGATCTGCGCCACCGGACCACCGAACGCCATCATGCCGAAACGGAGGAAGCGCAGGAACAGCGCGGGGTAGCTCAGCTCAGGTGGCCGAGCTTCTCCGATGACCGAGCTTGTGGGGGCGAAATCACCGATATGTGCCATCATCCAGCCCCCTGTCCGCCACGTTGTTTGGTGAAATGCGCGTGGAAACCATCGAGCGCGCCCGAGCCTTGGGCAATCCGCTCCACGTCATCATCCGTTCCCGCGCAAATGCCGTTGACCAACGCGGCGATTCCGGCCGCTTCCGGTCGGCCGAACTTGCCATCCGCAATGTCGAGGTCATGGATAATCTCGGCTAGCGCGATCAGCGCCCGGTCGGCATCGAGACCGGTTCGATATACCAGTGTTTCGAAGGAGCAGCGGTCGCCCTCGTGCGTGAACTCCGCGTCTGCCATGTCGAAACGCAGTTCTTCCGGCTCGGGCACGTAGCCTTTGCCGTCCACGAACTTGAAGCTGGCTTGCGGATCGATGAACCGGCGGATCAGCCAGGCCGACGCGATGCGGTCGACATGGACATGCCGGCGCGTGACCCAGGTGCGGCCCTTCAGCTCCGCGGGCGTCAGCTCCAGCGCGCCCGTCCCGCTTACGTCCGGATGTTCATGGACGCGGCGGTCTGCGTCGGCGAGGGCGGCCAGGACAGCCTGTCGCCCGTGCGCGCCGAAAAAGTCGATCGCGGCGATCTCGTCCAGACGCTTTCTAAGCCGCCGGGTATCCGCCAGGGCCACCTCGCCGCCTTCGGTCAACGAGCGTAACTCACGCGCCAGATCGTCATAATCGGCGTCGCGGGCCGCGTCGAACATGGCGCGAAGTTCCGCACCGGTCATGCCTTCGACAAGCCGGGCCTCCAGGATCAGTGCCTCGCCGCCTCCGTTTGTGATTTCCGCTCGCAACTCCTCGAACAGCGCGCGCGTGTCGGGACGCAGGGGTAGCGCGTGGACTGCGTTCTTCAGCGGAGCAGAACCGATCGCCTGCAAGCGCCGCCACACCCGCACGCGCAGATAGGCCGGCTTGGCCGGTAGCTGCGGGATCAGCAGCAGCCAGTCATGTGGCTTGATAAGTGGATCGTCAGTCATGCGGCATTCTGTATCACAATAATAAATCTAACGTACACTTGTATCATTTCACATCACAAGCTAAATGTTGTCCGGAAAATTCGTGGTGCACATCATAGGGTCGCGAGCATTCGCGAATGCGGCCCGCCAGTCGAATCCAAGGAGAAAAGCATTGCGTCACTTGTTGCTACCGCTTGCCGCCCTGCTCGCTGGACCGGCAGTCGCCCAGACCGCTCCGCAAACGGCCCCAGCTCAGGCGAACAGCAACAGGTGGGCAACAGTGGACGAAAATCTTGGCCGGGGCGGCACGACGCAGCCGGACGGGGTCCGCCGTTATGCGTTTCCTCGCTCCGATCTGAACGTCCAGCTCGACGGCGTGGCGATCAAGCCCGCGCTGGCGCTCGGCTCCTGGCTCGCCTTCATGCCGATGGGCGAAGAGGCCATGGTCATGGGCGATCTCGTGTTGACGCACGACGAGGTGAACCCTGTCATGAGCAAGCTGCTCACGAGTGGCTTCACGGTGACGGCGCTCCATAACCATTTGCTCCGTTCCTCACCGGCGACGATGTACCTGCATGTCGGCGGGCACGGCGATCCGGGAGAGATGGCCAAGAACCTGCGGTCCGCGCTTGCCGAGAGTCGGACACCGATGACCGCGCCTGCCAAGGCCGCGGATTCCAAACTCGACTTCGACACCGCCGCGATCGACGGGATCATGGGCGGCAAGGGCAAGCCCAACGGAGGCGTCTACCAGTTCGGTTTTCCCCGAGCTGAAAAGCTGAGCGACAGCGGAATGCCTGCACCCGCCTCAATGGGCACGGCAACGGCGCTCAACTTTCAGCCGACCGGCGGAGGAAAGGCGGCCATTACGGGCGATTTCGTGCTGACCGCCGCCGAAGTCGATCCGGTGCTTCGTGCACTACGGTCAAATGGGATCGAGGTGACCGCACTCCACAACCATATGCTGGACGATCAGCCGCGGCTCTTCTTCATGCACTTCTGGGCAAACGATGACGCGCGTAAGCTGGCACGCGGGCTTCGCGCCGCGCTGGACAAGACCAACATCGTCCGCCCTGCGGGCTGAACATTTTAAGGCCGTAGTAAGTCAGGAGCAGATCAATGAGGACGTTATCAGGCGTATTTCTATGCGCGCTATCCATGGCGAGCTTTGCGATGCCGTTCTCGCCGTCCCTCGCTCAGGCCGGGATCAGCACGAACCCGGCACCGTTGGAAACCACGGGCTATTCGAGCGCCGTGGAAGCATTGAGCAAGTACGAGGTCGACTCCAGTCAGCTCGCGCTGACCCGCTCGAAGAGCCAGGCTACGCGAGCCTTCGCGCAACAGATGGTCCACCATCATAGCCGAGTGAAGTCAGACCAGAAGATCGTTGGCCGCTCCGACACCGGAAGCGCGCTGGACGCCCCCTTGTCTCAGATGCTGGACACGTTGCAGAACACGCCGAGCGTTGAGTTCAACGCGGCCTACAAACGCGGGCAAATCGCCGCGCACGAGGAAGCGCTGAAGGTTCATGGCGCCTACGCGGCGCAGGGTAGCGATCTTGCTGAACGGGCAAAGGCTCAAGCGGCCATGCCCGTGATCCAGAAGCACCTCGGTGCAGCACGCGATCTACCGGAAGCCTGAGGTAATCGATGATGGCGTCATGATTTGTCGGTTATGGTGTTGGTGAAGCACGCTGCCTATCGGCACTCGACCGTGAGATGCACTATTTCGTGGACTGGCATCAGGCGGGCGCGGATCGCGTCGCCGTCTATGTCTTGCCCGCATACGACACTGACGATCGCGGCGTGCGCTTCCGGGCCGACCCGCCAGACGTGAAGGTCTGCAATCCGGGCATCCCCCGGTGCCTCGACCAGCTCGCGCACTTCATCGGCAACGTGATTGTCGGTCGCGTCGAGTAGCACCGAGGCTGTGTCGCGCATCAGTGTCCACGACCATCGCGCGATCACAACCGCGCCGACGATGCCCATCACTGGGTCCATCCATATCCAGCCAAGATAGCGCCCGGCCAATAGCGCCGCGATGGCAAGGACGGAGGTGAGTGCGTCGGCGAGGACGTGGACATAGGCCGAGCGCATGTTGTTATCGCCACCATGCGTGCCGTGAGCATGGCCGTGATCGTGTCCATGATGATGATCGTGCCCGTGGTGATGCCCACCCGAGAGCAGGAAGGCGCTGGCTATGTTCACGCCCAGGCCGACGACGGCGATGATCGTTGCTTCGCCGAAGGCGACCGTAATCGGCTGAAACAGGGCAGGACGGATTCCACCGCGATCCCGAGCGCGATCAGCCCGAGCACCATCGCCGAGGCGAACCCGGCCAGATCGCCGACTTTGCCCGTGCCGAAGCTATAGGCGAGATTATGGGCGTGCCGTTTGGCATAGGCGTAGGCAGCAGCCGTGACGCCGAGCGCACCCGCGTGTGTCGCCATATGAAACCCGTCCGCGAGTAGCGCCATCGAGCCGGTCAGGTATCCGGCGACAATCTCGACCACCATCATTCCGGCTGTGAGTGCAACCACCCAGAGCGTGCGCCGGGCGTTTTCGTCATGCGAGGAGCCGAGGAAAACGTGATCGTGAGTGTGGCCCTTGATCGCGGGGAGCGTTGCCATAGATGTCCCTATTTGGAGTAGCGGCGGATCGCGGCGATGAGCTGCTCCGCCCCAGCGGCGCGATCGTCGTCGGATAGATCAGGCCGGGCGACATGCTCGCGAACGTGCGATTCAATAATCGCGTCCATGAGGCCGTTCATCGCGCCTCGCGTCGCCGCAACCAGGTGAAGAGTGGTAGCGCAATCCTTCTCTGAAATCAGCGCTCGCTCGATCGCGGTGACTTGCCCGGCGATGCGCCGGACGCGTTTCAGAAGGGCGTCATCAGTATGCAAGTGAGACATAGCTTACCCCCCTACCCTATATGTGAAAGATTAGGCAATGCGGTGTCAAAATCGGTCGCTTGTGACACACCGGCATCCGGCCTTCACACGCACGCGGCTTTGCGAAGGTCAGAACCCGCGTCACAATATCGGCTGCGGGGATCGACAAACCAGCTCGATCACGACCGCTATATGGTTGCCGAACAGACCAATTCGGGGCTACCGTGAATCAGTGTCCGAGTAATGCACAGAGGCCGCTAAGGTTCTTCAAACGAGCCTTGGCGTAAATAGATGAGCCGTGGTTTGGCGCTTATGCCGGGGTCGTTACACCAACCCTCCACATGCTCGCATCCCAATGCAGTGTGCAATTGATCCATCATCTTTCGCCAATTTGGATCGGTGTCACGGACCATAACAACCCTTTCACTGTCGATGCCGACACACGCGACCACTACGGGTTTGAAGCCGAAGGAAACCCGGCCAACCGTCACTTCATCAATCGCCGTCCATGGCTCGCACCATTGCTCATTGCCGTTGCTCAGCACGATCCCTTTCGTCTCCGCGCTGATGATACGGAGCGGTCCTGAATCGGCATGGTCAGTCGGTCGCATGACTATCGTTCGAGATCTTTTGAGGTCTTATCAGCAGCCGTGCGGTGCTGGTCGCGCGTTTCGTCCCGGCGCTGTTCGACCTCTCGAACACGAGGCGTCCGAATTTCCCCGCCGCGTTCCATCGTTTGAGCAACGGCTTCCCGTGCCGCAACCTTCATCCTCGCCGCCTCTGGCGTGGCCTGGCCGTACTTCTTATCAATGGCCGCATCCATTGCGGCTACCTGTTTGGCGGCAGGATTCAGGCGCTTGTCGTCCAATCGCTCCGCTTGCGACATTTGCCTGAAATCGGATGCAACACGCCGATCGCGGTCCTCTCGCGCGGCATCGCGTGACCCATCCAACCTATCAGCAGGCTTGCCGGATGATGCAGCCCTTTCGGTTCTATCGTCGGCCATTATCCCTTAGCTCCTTTCAGAAATGATAGTGCGTCGTTGTCGCCCTCTTCTTCGGCAGGATCGGCGGACCCGACCTGATCGAAGTTCATGCCCGTGAGATCGGCCCGCAATCCCAGCGCCACAAAGAACGCTGTCGCTTTATGCGGATCGCCATCATCGGGAAGTTCATCAATTGGGAAGCCGACCAGGCGCCCGTAATCGACGCCCTGCAATGCTTCCTCGTCCGTCATTTCGGGGGATTCTGCCCGTTCGATCAGGGCGAGCGAACGGCGCGCTATGGAAGGATCGAGAGGCCGCGGCCGAACGGGTGGCGGCGGGACCTTCGACGCTTGCAGCATCCACTTGTCTTTATAATAGCGGATCTTCCCGCCCTTGAGCGGAGGGATACCGGCGCGCAGGACAATCACCTCTTCCTGAGACAGTAGCAGCAGCTCTTGCGGCAGCATCAGGGGCCGGCGCTGATCGGAGGTCGATACAGACCCCTCAAACGCATCCCACACCCGCTTGGATCGGGATTTTGCCTCATATGTGTAATTGCCGAGGCGTTCGGATACCTCCTTCGCCACATCGACGTGCTTTGGCGTAAAGACCAACTCGACGCCGCAGTTCTGGACGATTTCGCTGGTCACGTCAGGCCCGTACACGTCGCGGAGCTGGCCGCGTGCCTGAATGACCGGCACAAGGCGAATGCCGTAGCCGGCGACGTAGGAGAAGCCCGAGGCGATCACGCTCGCGCGGCCGAGACGAGCAAACTCGTCCAAAAGGAGCAGCAGCTTGAGGGGGTGCCTGCCCTTCTCCGGATCGGGCAGCTCGCGCACGTTCAGGTCAATGAGTTGCTGGAACAGCAGATTATACACGTCCGCCATGCGTTCCATGTTGTCCGGCGACACCCCGAGATAGAGCGAAATCGGCTTCGTCCGGAAATCTCTCAGGTCAAAATCGGATTCCGACGTTGCGGCGTCCACATATGGGTTGATCCAAAGATTGATCTTGGCCGAAACGGATTGCCGAATGCCGGTAAAGGTATTGGCCGAGCTGGAAATCCAGTCGTTCAGGGCCGAAATGCAGGCTTCCGACAGGGGGTCGCCCATGGCCTGGCGTTCCTTGATGATCTTGGGAAACCGCTCCTTCGCATCGCCCGCGCTGAAATTGCGGTATATCTCCCCCATCGTGAAAGGGAGATCCGGTGTTGCTGCGATATAGGCCGACACGCCGAGAAACGCGGTGCGCGCGCTGTCCATCCAGAAGCTTTCGCCGTTGGCGGGCGGCGGCCAAAGCATCGCTGCGATCTTTTGCAGCTCGTCAATGACTTCTACCGGATCGGTGCGCTTGATATGCGCGAAGGGATTATAGCGCGCTGTGCGGCCTTGTGGATCGAGCGGATCAAAAAGGAGAACCTGATGGCCGAGGCTTTTGCGCCAACCCGCAGACTTCTCCCAATTCTCCTGCTTCACATCGAGGACGACAACAGAGTCCGCCCAGGTCAGCAGATTGGGAATAACGACGCCTACGCCTTTACCGGCGCGCGTCGGAGCTTCCAGCAAGACATGCTCAGTGCCGCTAAACTGGATGAAATCGCCACCCCGCCCGAATAGCGACTGGAAGAAGGTTTTTGGGCTGCGCCCGAGCAGCAACCCTTCATTGGGGTCCATCAAGCCCGCCTCGCGAGCCTCGTTCCTGTTGGCCCAGCGCGCAGCGCCGTGAAGGGATTGCTTATGGTTGAGGAACACCATGAAGGCGACCAGCGCGCCAGCGGCGGCTACACCGCCCGTCCCCTTGGCGAGCCATCCCATGACGGCGGGATTATGGCGGTAGAACCAGAAATATTCGGGCATTTTGAAAATGTTCAGATCGGTCCTGAACTGCCCCAAGCCTATGATCGCTACCAAGCCGCCCAAGGTCAGGACTGTGATGGCGCCGATTAGTACGTAACCGATCAGTTTCCGTCGCTCCATGAGCCACCCTCCTACATGCCGGTCAAATCCGGCTCGAAATAGATTTCAGTGACGCGAAAGCGGCCATCGACCTTTTTGCATTGGACAACGACATCAACGAGCAGGTGCAGCAGATCGAGAATGTCTTTGCGTTCGAGGTCGCGACCGCCTTCCGATTCCTTCACCAGCAGCGACAATTGCTCGAAGGCCAGCGCTGCGGAATCAGCGTGAACGGTCGTGATCGAACCGGGATGGCCGCTGTTGACGTTTCGCAGATAGAAGAACGCGGTCCCGTCGCGCAGCTCTTGCAGCAAGATACGGTCTGGCCGCATTCGCAGGCTCGCTTCTAGGAGGTGCTTTGCGCCGACCTGGGCTTGGCCTTGCCCATCCTTGGAATAGATCATGTGCACCGCATTGCGGTGCGGCACGATCAATTCGCGCGTATCCTCGATAGTCAGCAATCGCTCTTCGGACGGGATAAGCTGGATCAGCGCCTTGGAAAGCGTAGTCTTACCGGACCCGGTTGCGCCGGAGATCAGGATATTCTTGCGGGTTTTGACGGCAAGTTCGAGGAACCCTGCCCATTCCTGCTTTTCCTTGAGCGCCACCAGTTCAGCGTCGGCCGCCGTGGACCTGCCCCGAGCTATCTTCGTATGCTCGAACAGGCCCCCGGCATGAAGCTCACCCAAGCCGAACGTCTTGACCGAGGGCTTGCGGATCGTGATCGAATAATTGCCGAGGTCGCAGGCAGGGGGTGCGACAATCTGGACGCGCTCGCCAGTCGGCAAACTGGTGGAGCATATCGGCGTTTGCGGCCCGACCTTTTGCTTTGTGTAGTTCGCCATCGAGTTCGACAGTGTTTCAAGCCATTGAACGGACAGTCGCTCTTCCGTCACCCACTCCCAGCCCTTGCGCCCCTCGATGCCGACTTCACCGGGCTTGTTGATGACGAGTTCCGTAACCGCGTCGGCATCGAGCAACGCGCGCAGCGGCTCAAGGTGATGAGTGAGAATGGCTTGATCGAACATCATCGGCGCAACCTCAAAGAGTAGACGCTGCTGAAATCCACGTCCCGCGCGACCATGATTGTCATTTCCTTGCCTTGAGGAGCGCGAAGGCGTGGACGGATGCGTTGCGAGTCCTGCGCTGCGATGCCCGCCGCAGCATTTGGCGCAGCGATCGTCTGTTCGACGCCCGACACGCTATTGCCGAGAGCGTTGCCGGCGTCCCCGACGATCGACAGCAGCAGCGCGCCGCCGAAGCGCTTCCAGAAGAAGGTTTCCACCTGGCCGCCCATACCGGCGCGGCCGAGCTGATCGGCCGCAGGCGAACCCAGCGTGACCGACACACCCGCAGGCGTGATGGCCCGGTTCCACAGGACGAAAATGCGGTTTTGCCCGGTCGAGAACCCACCCTGATACTCACCCAGGACGCGCGTTCCCTTCTCCATCAGGATCACACTGCCGTTAGCCGACCAAATATCTTGTGGGATCAGGCAGCTCGTCAAACCGGGCTGGGTCGAATCCATCGCAGTTTGGAGGACGCACGGAATCTGCATTCCTGCTGTGATGAGGAAATTGCGGTTGCCAAGCTGACCGGCTGACACTTTGGCTATGTCCATCCCGTTCAGTTTCTGAGCCAGTTCATTCGGGGCTTTGGCTCCGGCCTCGTCATCGCCAGATCCTCCAACGCGCAAATTGCTGAAAGGCCCTGCATTGGGGTTGCCGCCAATACCCGGAACGCCAGCGGCGGGGGAAACCGCCATGATCGGCGCACGGCGCATAGCGTCCTGACGCGCTCGCTCGCGCTCGATCGCGGCGAGACGCGCCTGTTCGGCCTTCTCCAAACGCTCTGCTACCGGATCGCGGGGACCACCCTGCACCGCAGGGACCGCCGCACCGGACAAATCCTGGCCGGGAGCCATGATCGGGTTGCCGAATGGATCAGTCCCCACCTGTGCGAGCTTGTTAGGATCGGTCTGACCCACAACAACCGAGGCGGCCTGGCGCGCCGATTTCTCGGCCGACACGTCATCCCCGAGCTGGAACGTGCTATCATCCCGCTTTGGCTGGCCCTTGTCGCTTTGTGAGGCCATTGAGAAAACAATGAACCCGACGAACGCGGCGCCGCAGGCCACGGCTACGCCTGTGCCCTTGCCCATGGACTGCAACCGTCCGCGAGGATTGAACGCCTTGCGATCGACCTCCGGGGTTGTGCTGTTAGCTTCATTGAGCGCTTCCGCATTCACGTCCGTCTCGTCGTAAGTCGGACGCTGGCGAGGCGCGCCATGATCGGCGCTGTTTTCAATCTCACTCATCGGGGGCTGCTCCCGTCCAATTTGCGTTGCACTTCGGGCGATGCCGTTCCCGATGAATTGTCCGGCCCATATCGGTCATAGGCATTGTTCCAGATGCACGCGATCGACAGGCCACGACGCAGCCGGAATTGCTTTGCGACCTGATGAATCACGACAAATTCGCCGCGAACGTCATAGGGTACGACCGCTTCCGATCCGTCAGGGCTGACCGTGAAGATGGCGGGGAGCTGTTGGTTGCGCGGGAACCGCAGGATCGTGAATTGCCCGTTGTCGGTCACTTCCGACGGGGCGAGATCCGATGAACCCGCAATCGAATAGTCAAGGTTGCGCTTCCCTTGGACCGCAGCCGCATCCAGCGCGACCCTGACCCCGCCAGCTTCGACCATGAGCATTTGCATCTGCAACCGCTGCATATCGGCATTCTGGCGAGCCGCCGCTTCCTGTTCAGGATAGCGGAAACGCACGACGAATTGGGCATCGGTGCCGGTTGCTATGTCCCCGCTGCGCGCAGACAGAGCAAAGGTATAGGTACGAACCACCCCAGCTTTGCGCGTTACGACGATCAGATTTGTCGGTGGCGCTTTCTCGCGAGGCTTGATGAAAAGGATATTATCAGCCGGGGCGACTTCCCAACTTACGGTATCGCCTAGCGCGACACTCGAAATCGTCTCCCCGTCCCCGAAAACAATCTGCGATGCAGCACGGAAAACGCCTTTGATCCGCACGACTTCATCAATGTTGTAATTGATATATCGGATGCGGGTATCTTGCTGGCCCGAGCGAGGAATTTCCTCAGCAAAGGCGGGGTTGGTGATGATCGCGGCGACCAGCGCCCCGCTCATGAGGACATTGCGAAGCGCGTTCATCGGCCAATCTCCGGATCGGCGCGGTAGCTGACCACTTGGAAGCCCAGCGGGTTGTCGAGCCTGCCAGCTTCGGTTGTCGGCTTATCCACGTACTTGAAGTTGATCGTGGCAATCCATTGCACCTGTTCGTCAGGGACGTTCCCCGGCTTCGCCACGGACTTGACGAAACGGACCTGCGCCACGCGGTTGTTGATGAAAGTGATGTTGCGGACGGCGGCAGCGACCAGTTCGCCGCCCTGGTACACGTTGACCGGGGCATTGGGGTTGGTCGCGCGGCGGGTGCCTGCAAACTTCTCCTGCTCTTGCGGCACCGACAGCGCCAGCACCTTACGCTCTGTGTCGCGCGAGGATGAGGGGTTCCAAGACTCCCGGTTGCGAACGTAATCGGACAGGAAGTATTTGTTGACCGCTTCGTCGGCGGTGATGTTGCGCGTATTGGTCAGCCGCGTCACCACGTCGATGGCGCCGGTCTGGCGATCGACGCGGATCACATAGGGTTCCACCGATCGCAGCGGTGCCGCAACGTGCCATGCCAACATGGAGAGGCCGAAGATGACCCCGCCAGCGCCCACCATATAAGCAATGCGCTTTTGCTTGTTCGCCTCGCGAACGCGATCAAAATCCCAATCCTTCGCATCCGCGAAATACTGGTCCAGATCGCTCTTTTTCTTGACGCCCAGGGCCATCGTCAGCAGCTCCTATATGCGAGTTGAGGGATTGTCGGCGCTTGCATCATGGAGAGCGGTTGGCCCGGCGCGGGCTGGTCAGGTGCGGGCGGTGGCGCGGGCACCACTGCGCCGTCAGAGCCATCGGCTTTCCCAGCATCGCCCGCTTTGGGGAACACCATCACATCGCCTTGAGGCGCTGTGCTGACCACCGGGGCGGAGAGGACCGATCCATAGGGATTTGCGGGCCGCGCGTCCGACCGACTGCACGTTGAAGGGGGATTGCGACTCTCCGAAGTCGTCGCACAGGCCACAACACCGCAGCTTGCGACCCCGACACAGAGAATCCTTCCCCAGCGGCGCGCAACCAGCGCACCGTGATTATTCAACCACATTGCCATTACTCCTACCTGTTGCCGGGGCGGGACGATGCACCGGGCATCGAAGTGCGACCCGAAGATGCTTGAGCCTGTTGAACGAATGCGGCCCGATTGGCGGTCTGCCTGTTGAGCGACCAGCGGGCCGTGTTGCCAACCGCGTTCGCCGCGCCCTTCGGCGCGCGAAGGGTCGAGTTCATGATTTTGCGTTGGAGCATTGACGGGTAGATCGCGGACAGGAAGCCCGCGCCAGATGATCCGCCGCCGCCCGCAAATGAACCGATGGACTGCGCCTGCATGATGATGAAGCCGCCGACCAATACCGCGACAAGTTGCAGCATCATCGCCGCCAGCGCCGTCCACGTATCGCCACCAGCGCCAGCGCCGACAGAACCGGGGATCGCGTTCACCAGCGCCACCACGAAAAGCAGCGCGATCGAGACCGCCGCCGTTTGAATGGCGTAGTTCAGCACCGCACCGAGCCAGCTAAAGAACAGGCCCGAGGATGACGGGAAAATCAGAGCGCCGACAAAGATCGGCATCGTGGCGATCGTCACGAAAAGGCCGAACTTTATGAACAGGACGATTGTCATGGCGATAGCCGCGATGATGTAGGCCATCACCATAATGAGAATGACCATCAAGCCGGTCGCAAGGTTCGGGATCGTGTACGGGAAGAATGTGCTTGGCTCGATCCAAGGCTCCATCTGGTTATGGATCGAAAGCGCAGGCTCGACGGCGTTTTTAACGAACGCATCGAACGTCGCATTGAGCGCACCACCGCCCAATGCGTTCGCGAGCTGGTCCGGAGCTTGTTGGGCTGCTGCTGCAATTTGCGGTGCGATCGTGGACGTCGCCGCCAAGATCACGAGGTAGCATTTGAGCCAGGTGCCGAGATAATTGCCGAATGGCTCATTGGACACCCCGCGCATGACGGCGAAGCCGACGATCACCAGATTGATTGCCATAGCGGTTTGCAGTGGCGCCGACACCAACCCCATCACGGCAGCGTACTTGCCCGAAAGGGTGCCGGTAATCTGGCCTTCAAGCATGTTATAGATCGCGTCGAGCATGACCTATTTCCCGTTCCAGGTCGGCCAGATCGAACCATTCTTGAGGTTCTTTTCCGTCCGCGCGCGCTCACGCTTGAATTGCTCTTCGGCATTGCGCTTGATGGCTACAGCGGCGTTCCCGCAGTTGACTCCCGCGTCACCATTGCTTTGGCAACGCGCGGTCTTTTCCCGCGCCTCGTCCAGATGCTTCAAATAGTAATCGACGGACTTTTCCGCCTCACCGCAGGCGGCCAGCGGAAGCGCCGCAGCCGCAAGTATTGCAAAGCACTTCCGCATGGCCCGATCCTCCATTTTACTTAGTTGCCGTTCCACGTCGGCCACAGCGCGCCGCTGTCGATGTTTTCCTGCGTCTTGCGCTGTTGATTGGCGAAGTCCGCAGAGGACTTCACCGCCAGCGCACCGCGCGCAGCCTGTTCCGCCGCTTGCATCTGCAAGAGCCGGTTATTGATCGCGGCGTTTTCGATGTTCGCTCGCGCTGCAATGTCCTGCGATTGACGCGCCGTTGTTGCGGACGCGAGGCCGGTGCTCAGCTCCTTAAGGCCGTCACCGCTCGCCGTGGTGGCTTCCAGCATATATTCGCCATAGGCTTGATCGCGCGCGCCTCGCGTGGCTGCGCCGTTCAAGATGCCCTCGGCATCGCCAAAGTCGCCACTCAGTCCGGAAAGCGAAAAATCGCTGGTATCCATGATCCCCTTGGCGCGGTTGCCGAGCGCGCCCAGGTCAGCCAGATCGCCGGAGATCAGATTGATTGAATCCTGCATTCCGTCCGGCAAGGCCGTCTGCAAAATCTCCGCTTTCAGCGATTGAGCGACATTCGAGATTTGCGAAAGGCTGTTCATCGTGTTGTAGAGTTTCTTTGCCTCTTCCAACTGATTGAGCGTGTTTTTGGCTGTTTGCAGGGCTTGCGCGATCGACTTAACATCAACGACCGCCAATTGGGCATGGGCCGATCCGGACATGCCGCCGAGCGACAAAGCCAGTGCTGCGAAGGTTAGAATTTTCTTCATATCAGGCACTCCATTCCTTCTTGCCAACTGAACGCCAGCGGCGCTTGAACTCGGGCAACCAAACATCGGGATCATCCCCGAACTCGGCCCGCAGCTCGTCAAGCAACTGGACCGTCCCTTGGCGGCCCGAGAGCACCGCCAATTCGTCAGCCATGCCGTTAAGGTCCAATTCGACCACAACGGAATCATGACCCTGTTTGATGAGGAAGCGCCGACTTTCCGGCGATAGATCGACCTTGATAAGCCGGAACTCGGCTTCGGTCAGATTGAGGCCGTCGATGTAGTCGCGGGCCTGCGCATTCGGGTTAGGCAGAAGGATTTTCGTTGGGCATTGCTCGATGATGGTTTCGGCAATGTCCGAGCGCAGAGCGTCAGCCGGTGACTGCGTTCCGAACATCATCATGGCGTTGCGCTTACGATAGGTTTTCAGACCATCACGGGCGAAATGCCGAAATGCTGGATCGCCCAAGGCTTTCCAGAACTCGTCAATGTCGATGATGACCGGGTTCCCGTCCACGATGTCATCAAGCCTGTGGAACAGGTAGCTCATGAGCGGCGGACGGATCGCGTTGTTTTCGAGAAAGTCCGTCATGTCGAAGCCCATAAGGCGGGCATCGAGCCGCAACGTGTCCTCGTCATTATCGAAAACCCAGCCAAATTCGCCAGATTTGGTCCACCGTTCCAAACGTGCGCCAATGCCTTCCACGCTGGTTTGGTCGAGCTGCGACCGTATCGCCGCGAGGGACCGAAGTTCTTGCGGCAGTCGGGCCACGGCATCGAGCGCCTGATTGATCTGGTAAAGCTCCGGGGGCGTCAGCTCGCCATTGTCAGGGGTGACGAGCTGACGCAGCCACGATGCAAGGAACTCACGGTTGCGGGGGCTGTGATCCAGCGCCTTAAGCGGCGCGAAGCCCGATGGCTGGCCGTTCTTGAGAGCAAGGTAGGTGCCGCCCGAAGCGCGGACGAAAATCTCCGCGCCGCGATCCTTGTCGATGAAGGCCATGCGCGCGCCGGTTTTTTCAGCCTGCGACAGAAAGAAATTCTGGATGACGGTTTTACCGCCGCCAGATGGTCCGAGAATGAGGGTGTGACCTACATCGCCAAAATGGAAGTTGAAGAAATAGGGCGAATTGGCCGTTGTCTTGAGCAGGGCAATTGCATTGCCCCAATGGTTTCCTGTCGGCTGACCGAGCGGATAGGTATGGATCGGCGCCAGTGCCCCAAAGTTGCGCGATGTGAGGGCCGCAGGCCGCGTCCTCCATGCGAAGTTGCCCGGCAGCATCGACCAGTAGGCCGCTTCCAGAGCCAAATCCTCGCGCGCCGCGACAATGCCGCTTTCGGAGAGCGCCGCACGGGCAACGCTCATGTTTTCCGCGAGCTTTTTCGGCGTCTCGCCAAAGACCGACAGTGCCAGATGATGCTCGCCAAGGACGAAGCGATTGGACTGCAAATCGTCCATGGCTTCATCCAGTTGGGATTGCTGGCTGAACGCCACGTCATCGGTGGCACTCAGTTGCGCGCGCTTCCGCCGCGCCGTCTCCATACCCATTTGCTTGCCGAGGAAGGCGAAGCCCTGGCCCAGCACAAACTCAAATTTCGATTCCAACAGCGCGTTGAGCTGGCCGGGGAACGTGCGTGCAGCATGTTCGCGCACCGCCAAAATGCCGCCGTACCGCGAACCTCCCGGCTCCCGAACCTCGAACAGTTCCTGTCCAAAGATGACCCGATCCGAGTAGACCGCACGGCCCAAATGGCCGCGCACCAACGGCACCCGCCGCTTGTCGGCGGTCATAATCCGCTGCATCAATTCCATAGGCTCGCTGAATTGCAGGCCATTGAACTCGTACACGCCCAAGATGCGCGGATTGACGCGACCGAGCAGCTTATCCACGTCACGCAGAATGTCGGTGAACGTCTCGATAATATCCTCTTCGGCTTCCGCAGCGCTGGCCTTGGAGAACATTGAGAATACCGATGACGCGGCCTTGTCGGCTGCGCCCACCGCTGGCCGGTAGAGGACCGTCAGATAATGCTCGTTGACGAACATACGCTTGGCGAGGACGCGATTGCGATAGGCGGCGTCGAGATCGCGCGCGAAGGCAGACCGGAACTCCCCTTCGGGATAGCCGCTGTCGATACGCCGGATCGTGTTGACCATGACCGCGACCCGTTCGTGCGCGATAGTGCGCCAAGCGGTATTCAGCTTCTCGTGCCAATCGTTGATGGTGGACACATCAGCCGTCTCGAACGCGATCCCGTCGAGCGCGAAAACGGCCATATATTCGCCGTTGTCGAGCGCGACGATGTTGTCATTCACATGGCGCGCGTAGGGCAGATACAGCGACGGGTCGCGCTCCAGTTTGATAGGGGGCTTGCGCTTAAACACGATCAAATCCTTTCCGCTTCACGCCCTTGACCGGCAGCGGCGAATAGCTGGACCCGCCCCAAACCGACTTGTTCGGCGCGGGCGCTTTCGTGCGGCCGAAAAGGAAGATGATCTTGAACATATTGTAGTCGGCACGGACGATGAGCCGGGCTGCGCCCAGGAGCGCGCCACCAATTGCCAGCGCCCAAATCGGGTTGCCCACGACCATGAGCGTGAACACCGATGCCATTCCGATCGCCAGCGTTGCCTCAACAGGGACGCCGAACCACAGTGTCGGACGTGTCAGGGCCAAGAACAGCGGATCTTCGGTTAGATATTCTGGCTCAGACACCCGGAACCTCTCTTTTGCCGCCGTGCGGCTTCATGTCAGCAAAGCAACGATGGCCGGGGCACACAGCAGCACGATTAGGCCAGCAGCCCACAACGCGAGCGACTGGCGATCACCGTGACCGGCCATGAAGAAATACCCGGCGATGACGAGCGCGAGCGTCCCGATGGCAGCGCCAGCGGCCATCATCTTGGTTGCCATGGAAGAGGCTTGGGCGGAGGCGGAGGCGACTTGCGCCGCCCCCGGAACCGACCAAGCCACCCCAGCAAGGGTCGCCGCAGAGAGACGAACCCTGCGCATCACGTTCCCGAAATGGTATCGACGAGCCAACCGGCGCCGAAAACGATGAAGCAGCCGACGATGATCGAGCCAAGCAGCCCCTTATTGCCAGCGCCGAAGAAGAACATGATGCCGGCGATGACCAGCGCGATTGCGGCCAGACCCTTTGCGATAGGCCCGGTCAGCAAATTGAGGATGGAGTCGACCATGGACGCCACCTCTGTCTGGTTTGCGGCCTGCGCCCATGCGGGAACAGGCAGCATCGAGAGGACGGCACCGGCGAGCGCGTAGTTGGTCGACCACCGCCCCTTGATGTTGGAAACGAGCTTTTTCATCAGAAGAAACCTCCACTTGCTACGATTGCGATGCCCACGCAGAAAGTAATGAACACGATAAGTGTCCCTCTTCCTGTCATGATGAGAATGCCCAGCCAAATTACGCCAAGCATTATTGCCGGTCCTACGAGAGCTTTTAATTCGTTGAGGACCGTTGTTGCTATCCCGTTCACATCAGCATGAGCGGGAGTTGCAACGAGGCCGAGCACAAGCACGACCGACAATCTCTTGATGATCTTCAGCAAGATGCTCACAGGCCTCCCTCCACCGAACCGGAGGACTGGCGTTGCCGCCAACTGGCCTGTGCGAAAACGTCCCACGCGGGGGGCGGGCTTGCGCCCTCCGCACCGTCGCGCGTCTCGGAATTGAGTGAAGCGGACACCTGATAAGCGCCTGCCACCGCCTGTTGAGGCTGATATGTCGCCACCGCCCAAGGCGCTTGAGCATCGCTAGGCCGTTCGAGGGGAGAGCCTGTGTCCGTCCCCCAAGCGACGTGCCAATGATCCGAATGCTTCGGATCACCTGGCCCAAGCAATTCTACGATCCGAACACCATTGGCCGCCATCACGGCGCGAATTTGATCGCGGGTAATCGCGCCAACGCCGCCACGCGGAACGAAATCGACCGCACGACCGACCTTGTGATAGCTATGGACGGCTCCATAGGTCGCGTTGATCGGGCGCAGCGTATCGGTGATCCTGCCGCCGAATGCCGAAAGCAACAGGTTTCCAACCTTGTCCGGCGACACCGAGCCATAGGAGAGCTGCACCACCGCAGGCCGCACCGCAGACGTGCGACCAGTCGCCGCCGCATAGACCTTCCGGACATATCCGTTGAATAAGCCCTTGGCCCGCGAGCCGGTATTATACTCGCTCAGCGCCGCGCGGAGGGGGTCAGCGTGCCCCGCCACACGAGCGCGGCTGTAATTGTCAGCAAGCAGCGCCGCGCCTGCCCGCAGGTTTGTGCAGGGGTCGAAAACCGTCTCGGCTGTCACACCGAGGCGCGCAAAATTCGCGCTGTTGATTTGCATGAGGCCAGCGTCAAAGTTGGCCCCTTTGCGAAGTAGGCCCCGCGCTGTGGCGCTTGCATCGGCTCCGTTGGCCGGTTGGCGTTGGAGCGAACCGCCCGAATTGACGCCGATCCGATAGGGATGGCCCTCAGATTCCACCTGTATGATTGCCGTCATCGTTGCAGGCGCGACATTCGCCGCGCATGATTGCAGTAACGCCGCCAAAACCGTAGCATCTAAAGGCATTCAGCGCACCTTTATGGAGAGTCCGGTTTCTCTGGTACACATATCCGACACTACCGACAACACGCTTTCGGCTTGTGGGATTCCGCGATGCGATGAACGGTTGATCGTCTTTTTGGCCGGAGCTGAACCCGAACGCGCTTGATGGAGACGGCACCTATGGCTTAGCTCTTGCTCCATATTTCGGCTGAATGCTGTTCAGCTTCACCTACGAGCCAAAGCGGAACCGCATTGCCAAAGACGATCCTATTTCTGTCGGAAACGGCTCATTCTCCATCCATTTCGGAGCAGAAGGCTCTCTGCATGGAGGACAGTGATCTAGTCGCGAACGAAGCGCGGATGGATCTCAATGATTTGCCGAACAAGCTCGCGCAGGGCGGCATGCCGCTGGAAAGCGGCGACAGGATCAAAATCTATGATTTCACCTGTCTGCCCATGCACCCGCAGAACCTTCTTCGTTTCATGCGGCAAATGCTGAAAAAGGGGGTCAGCATCCAGTTCGCCGCCCCTGGGATCGTTATCAAACCCGAGGAAGGCAACGACCTATTCAAGCTGGTCACTGGACTCGATAATCACTGGCGCCTCACCCACGGCGTCAGAACTCGCCCGACCGATTCAAAGCCGGGGCGCAAGCCCAAGCTGACCGAGGATCAGCTTCCCGCCATCAGGCGCATGCTTGACGATAGCGGCGCAACGGTAAGCAGCGTTGCGAAAGATTTGGGCATCGGCCGCACCACATTATTTGATTTTTTGCAGCGGCATCGGGATTCCGAGGCGGTGACTTCATGAGTCCCCGAGCAATACTGCTAGCGACGTTCCTAGGCCGAGGGCTAGACCTGCGATTTCACGGAGCGTAATCTCCGTCGCCTTGCCATCCATTATTGAATGAAGCCGCTCAACATCAATGGCGCTGGCGTGCGCAAGTTGGGCGACTGATATTCCAGTTTTCTTGCATTCGCTTGCAGTTTTATTGGCGAGGGTCTGAGTGAGACTTGAACCCTCGCCCCTATTGTTTAGCATCGTCATTCATTGTCTCTGCTGCCGTTGAGAGGCCGATTACCTTAACCCTCCCTCTCCTGGCATATCCAGCTAACAATAATCATTAGCAGACCTACTTCTTCTTTATCGTATCGCTCAGCAGCTCAATCACGCTGCACTCCAATCCCTTTGCCAGATGTTCGATGACCTCCAGCGTGGGATTCGCCTTCCCGTGCTCGATATACGATAAGTGGGAAGCGGCGATGCCGCTTCGCTCCGACAATTCGGCCTGCGAAATCTTGAGTTTCGCTCGGCGCGCTCGGCAGTTTTCACCCAGCCTTGTGGCCAGCTCAGACGCCGCTTGGTCTAGTTTTAGGTATTGCGGCATTGCGATCCCGATTTCCTTTTCTGGCTGTTAATCATCCGATACGGACACATATAACGCGGTGGCGGCTAACGCGACACTATCTCTGATTAACTACCCGAGGGGCGGTCAAATTTGACAACCCCCCGTATTCGCAATAGCCAATGCACCATGGGCCAACCCGCTGCACAGAATCGAGTCGTGACTCCCGCCGCTTGTATGAGACGCAAGCGGCAGGCGCTCTATGATGCTGACTTTGTTCAATGTAAGTTGCAAATCCCAATTAGCTTTGCCGAGCACCTAAAGGAGCTGAAGGCCCGCCATAAAATGCGCGGCCTTGACCATGTTGTTTCTGCGATGATTAGAAAAGCTATTCTTGCTTACTCTGCGGCTGAGCTGGTTCCACCGCCCCCGCCAGACGATCACATGAATATGAAGCAGATCGCCGTGCATATACCGCGCGAGCATCATGCCTTCCTTGAAGCCATCGCACATCGAAATCGTGGCATCCCGCTAGGGGCCGCGCTCGAAACCATTGGTGCCTACGTCAAGGATTTGACGCCAGCACCCGTGCAACTGCCACTGATCGAAGAAGGGGGAGCCGTGAGCGGATAAACGAAGCCCGGCACGAGGCCGGGCATCGGGGTTGCTATCAGGTGGTTGGCGCCACTTAAATCGCAAATCTGTCATTCAAAGCTAGTGATTAGATAGACCTCCCCGAACCCACTGTCAAGAAACAGCGCGTCTCGCGCCACGTTATAGCTTTGCCCGCGAACGGCCTTCCACATGGGAGGACGAACGATGCTGCTTACCCTTGAAACAAGCCTCGCTGACGTGCCGACAGGCGCAGTCGCGGAGCTGCGCGCCTTCGGCATTGTTGATGCGGACATTGCCGCCGCGTTCGAGCTTCAACAGAAGCAACGATCATGCGGCGTGCCGGTCCTGCCACTGGCCGTCATTTGCGGCGTGCGTCCACTCGAACGCGGCACAAAGACAGGGCTTAGCCACACCGCCTCGCGCCTCATCGGCACAAAACCCCGCGGCCGCACAAGTCGGGGCGGTACGCACGTCACAGGGCGGCCCGTATGGGCGAACAGCGTCAGGACCGGGGATGCGGCCGAGGCCGAATTTGTCCGGCCCGTCTCATTCGATCAACTGAAAGAGCTTCGCCGCGCCATCCATCTGATGTTCGAGCGCGCGCGAGATCTAGCCGCCGAAGCAAGGCAGGGTGGCGAGCTAACGCCCGAACAGCATAAGCTGACACTCTTCACCCGGTCTTGCCGAGATATGCTCCTCAAGATCGTGGACGAGCTGCGCTATCGCAAAGGCTGGTGCGTGCCCTCTTATGAGACGCTCATGCGCTGGACGCGGCTTGGCCGACGCACCGTGAAATACTCGCTCGACCGGCTGCGCGAGTTGGGCTTACTCGAATGGATCAGACGGTACGACTACACCCGCGACAGCCAGCACGGGGCGCGATCCGAACAGACCTCCAATCTCTACCGCTGCCATGTCCCTCAGTGGATCGGTAAGATGATCGGGCTTTTCTCCCCAGTCCCCGAGGATGAGACGCAGCGCCGGGCTGACAGCTTGGAGCAACACGCGGATATGCTCGCATCGGTCGGAGCAATCGAGCGCCGCCGCCTTATGCCCGACGACCCAGCCCAGCGGGCGGCACTGATCCTGGCCGCCGAGCGCTCCGCTGCCCGGCAAGCCTCAGATGCGTATTCCCGTGGGTGCAATAACGGCACTGCTCCTCATACAGTTTTATATTCTATCTCTACGGAGAAGCGGAGTTGCCCTAGTCGGGCAACGATTCAGCCCTGACGGGCATCGAGGCGGCACGCTAACGGCTTCGATTTCGCCATCAGCGCCAGATCAAAGGACAGGACCGTCGGCTTCGCCGCCGGAATGCTCCCCAGGTGGAGCAAGCGGCTATGACAGCTTCATATTACTCCCCGTCGCGCTTGCTGCCCGCTTTGAATGGCCTCAGCGTCAATATGCGGCTCCGTTTGAAGGGAACGCGATCCGACTTTTCAAAGCCTAAAGCGATAATTCGGCGGGTTAGCGATTGTCCGCTTTTGTTCAATACGCTATTACCGGACTATGAAACTGACGCCGACCGCCGCTGCTAAAGAAGCTGTGAAACGCCTCAACGGAACGTGGCACGGGTCTTACGGCAAGGCGCGTTGCCCGGCACATGAGGATCGCAGCCCGTCGCTTTCCGTCACACCTGGGAAAGACGTGGTGTTGTTCCACTGTTTCGCCGGTTGCAACCAGGCCGAGATAATGGCTGCGCTATCCCGGCATGGCGGATATGTCCGCCCTACAGAACGCGACACTACGCCGCCTGTTGCCCGCGACCTGGCACCGCTGGCGCGCGAGCTATGGAGCAAGGCGTTGCCGATCGCCGGCACCCCTGCCCAACTCTATCTTGAAATGCGCAAAATCGGCCATTCAACAATTGGCCGATATGAGCCTGCATCGCTTGTCTACGAAGAAGGCAAAAAGCTGCGCCTGCCGGCGCTGCTCTTGCCAATCACCGAGCGCCGCCAAGTCATCGCTCTCAAGCGCATCTTCGTGGACCGGGCAGGAAATAAGAACGGCAGTTTGGTCGAACCCAAACGCACCCTCGCTCTACCGCGCGGCGGCTCAATTCAGATCGGCCGCATCGAGGCCGACCATCTGAATCTGGCCGAGGGCTTTGAAGATGCCGAGTCCGTCATACGCATGTTCGGTTTGACGGGATGCTGGTCTGCGAACGGCATCGAGCAATATGCCCACCTCGTAATCCCCGATCATGTCCGCACGATCACAGTCTATTCCCAGCACGGATCAGCCGCGACCCGTGGCCTCGCCAAAGGCGAGGCAAACCTGACCGCAAACGGGCGCCGTCTATCCGTCGAATTGCCGCCTATCGGCGGCGATTGGAATGACGCATGGCGAGCCGCCGCGTGAAAGCTCAGATAGGTATTTTGCTCGCAGGAGCCGTCATTCTTGGCGCGGTTTTCGTGCAATCTCACCCTGATTTTGTCGCGCATCCTCCCCATAGCTCGCGCGAGGCCTGCGGCCAGTTCTTCGATCCGGCGAATTGTCAGGCAGCGGCGACCTTCGCCGCAATCAATGCAAAACAGCCGATCCGCCAGATCGTCTTGCCCTCGATCCCCGACCCAGCTCGCACACCTGGCGCGATCAATCCCGTGATCACCCAAGACAATATCGCCGCTACCATCTGCAAAGGCGAGTACCAGGCCGAAAAGTCGCCGCCGCCTTCGTGGAAGGCCGCGGCGACCCGCCGCCTTGTTGAAAGTCTCTATCCCGGCGAAAATCCCGACGATTTTTCACTCGACTATCTGGTGCCAATCTCTCTTGGCGGGGCGGTGGCCGATCCGCGAAATCTATGGTTGCAGACGTGGACCGGGCCTGACCGCGAGCTGAAAGACCATCTCGAAATGCTTCTGACGAAGATGGTCTGCAACCGCCAGATTGCGCTTTCGGTCGCGCAGCAGCGGATCGCTGGCGATTGGCGCGACACGTATCAGCGCGCGATGACGCCGAAAAATCTCGCTCAGTATCAAATGCCTTTGAAATGGGCCGTGTCGCCCGAGCAGTTTCCCCCGTTCACGTCCCCTAATGTCGGCCAGATCGAGGGGCAACGTGCCCAGGTCGAAGGGGAACCGCTGATCTTGCAAGCCGAGCTGGTTGACCCGAAGCCATACGAGGTGCCGTCGATCCCGACCGAGCCACTTTACCCGCAACAGTAGGAGTGCTGGAAATGCCAAGAAATATCGCTGAATTTCGTATTATTGGACAGGTTGGCGGCGTTGATGAGAAGGAAAAGGTCACGTTCGTCAATATTGCATCGAATTATAATCGGCAGGTTGACGGTGAATGGCAGGAAGAGGTTCATTGGAACCGGGTGACTTGCTTTGGAAAGTGCGCTGAATATGCCCAAAACTCCGCAAAAGGTGACATGGTTCATGTAACGGGACGGGTAAAGCAGACCTCATATGATCGTGATGGACAGACAATTTATAACACTGATCTAGTTGCTGATTCATATTCCATTCTTGTTCGGAAAGATGCCGGGTAACATGGAGCTGGGGGCGGCCTTCGGCACGGCTCTATCTCCGCTCCGCTCCGACCGAACCCGCAAGCGGTTTCGTCCCATTCGGGTGACGATCCTCGCCTTGAAATCGCCGCAGGATCTCGAACGAGATTCTTGCGGTGTTTTTGTATCTGGCACGCCGGAACACCGGCGCGATCGAACAGGAGGCGGCAATGCCGCCGCGTCACTGATCCAGTTTCGGGGCCTGTTCCGGCCCCCTGGCGCAAGGGCTAGACCGTCTCGGCCGCTGCGCGACCTCCCTTGGCGATCAGGGCGGTATCCCCATCCTTCCCTCGCTGCGCTCTGTGCAGGACGGGCGATCCCCCTCCGCCCTGATCGGCCCTCACTGCGCCATTCCCCGACCCACTTCGCCAGCGGGCAGAAGTCGATGGACGCCATCGCCTTCGGCTCCATTTTAGGAAGGGAACAGCACATGCCACGGAACACCAGCAAGACCCGCAAGACCACCGCTGCGCGCGTCGACGTTTACGAGGAAGTCACCAACCAGATTGTTGCGCTGCTAGAGGCAGGCACCCGCCCATGGTCCCCACGCTGGGCATCGGGCGCGGCATCGCTTCCGCTTCGCCATGAGGGCACCGCCTATCGCGGCATCAATATCCTGCTGTTGTGGTCCGCCGCCATGGCGCACGGCTACACCAACCCGCATTGGATGACCTACCGGCAGGCGCACGAGCTGGGCGGACAGGTCAGGAAGGGCGAGAAGGGCAATCTTGTTGTTCATGCCGGAACCTTCACCCCGAAGGACGGCGAGACAGGCGAGCCGATCACCGACAGCGAGGGCGAGGAAACGAGCCGCGCGTATCTGAAACGCTATGTCGTATTCAATGTCGAGCAGATCGACGGCTTGGACATGAGCAAATTCCCCGCCCCGCTTGTCGAGATCAAGAACCGCGACGAGCGCGACCCCGAGCTTGATGCGGCCTTTGCCCGCTACCCGGTCCCCTATCGTGAGGGCGGCAACAGCGCTTATTATCACCCCGTCGCGGACAGCATCGCCATGCCTGCCTTTGGCGACTTTGTGAGCGGCAACGCCTTCTATGCGACCCTCGCGCATGAGGCCATCCACTCCACCGGTCACACGTCGCGGCTCAATCGCGAAACGCTCTACGAATACGGTAAGAGCAGGGAAATTCGCGCTGCCGAGGAACTGATTGCAGAGATCGGCGCGGCCATGCTTTGCGCTCAGCTTGGCATGGAGCCGACCGAGCGCGAGGATCATGCGGCCTATCTGGCCTCGTGGTTGACCGCCCTTCGCAATGACAAGCGCGCGATCTTCCGCGCTGCGACCGCCGCACAGACAGGGAGCGAATTGATCCTGTTCCACATGGCAGTGCCCGCAATGTCTCGCGCTGCCTAATCCCGGCGAGGGCGGCCACCAGCGCCGCCCCGCCCCCGCTATTCCGAAGGATTGACCCATGCCCAAGACACTCCCCATGGTCGAACTTAGCTGGCGCGATGAGAATTACGGTTCCGTTTGCGCTGTCGCCGCCTTCCGCAACTATGCTGGCAGCGTGGATTGGAGCGAGCGCACCCACCAGCGTTTTAGAGGATGCGTGAAGCGCGCCGGTTTCGAGTTTCACTATGGTCGATGCAGCTACATCGCCACGCGCAGGACGAGCGAGGAGTGCCAATGGGCCATTTGCGAGGAACTTGACGGCGCCGGTTTCCAGATCAAGCGGGGCGACGTTCGCACGCCCGAGCCGCAGCTATGAGCGACGCCCCGCCCGTTCAGAGCCTCACCGCTTTTGCGAAGGAGTGGGGCTTGGTGACGATGGCCGAGGCGCGCGGCCATATTCATGCGGGCTTGCGCTGCGCGCCGCCCACCAAGAGATTCCGCCGATGGTACGAGGCCGAGACGCGCCGCCTACTGGCCGAGGCTGACCAGACCGCGCGCGCCTATAGCGCGGCAATTGAGGCGGGCTGCATCGCCGCACCGCCGCGCGCCACGCTTGAGCAGATCGCGGAGGGCCACCCCGATCTTGCATCGACCCATGCGGCCCGCCGCGTCATCGAAAAGCGGCGCGCGCGCCGCAATGCAGAGAGGATGGATCATGACGCCAATGCGCAATCTTGACCGAGACACCCGCCGCGCGCGCCTGCTAGCGGCACGAACCCGCCCAGTGGGCGGGATCAATCGCAAAGGCAGCCGAGGCGATGCGATATTGGCCTGAGACGGCGACCGCCGTTACCGTTCGCCGCGTCGGCAAGGACGATTGCGAAGTGGCCGCCCCCTTCGGGCTAGGCGACTTGCTCACCCTTGTTTTGCGACCGACGCCGCATTTCGTTTGCGAGAAGCGCCACGTCTGCGAGGACCGGGTGCGATCAAAGCAAAGGACGTGCTCGTGGGCGCTCTTGCGGAAAGAGGCTGATTAGAGGCGGCTGCGCCGCCACGCCAATTTGTAGGTAAGGGGCCTGTTCCGGCCCCCTGGCGCAAGGGCCTGGCCGTCTCCGCCGCTACGCGGCTCCGCTTGGTGATCGCGGGGGTTTCCCCGTCCTTCCTCCGCTGCGCTCCGTGCAGGCCGGGTGATCCCCCTCCCCCGCGATCAGCCCATATTTGCGCCATTACCCGGCCCAGTTCGCCACTTGGCAGAAGTCGATGGGGCCATCGCCTTCGGCTCCATTTTAAGAAGGGAAACAGCACAATGGCTAAGACTTCCAAGCCCACCATCTTGCATCTGACTGTCGATCAGCTTCACCGCAGCGAGCAGAATGTTCGCAAGAAGCCATCCAGCGCCGCAAGCGATGCCGAAATCTCCGCTTCCTTGCTGTCGGTTGGCCTTATTCAACCCATGGTCGTGATCCCGCGCGAGGCGGGCGGTTATGAGGTGATCGCCGGGGATCGCCGCCGCCGCCTTCTCACGGCGTTGGCCGAAGCCGACCCGAGCCGGAAGGCAATGACTTTCCCATGCATGAAGGTCGATGACTTGAGCAAGGTCACGGAAATCAGCATGGCCGAGAACCGCGCGCGCGAGGCGATGGCCCTGCCCGATGTGTATATGGGTTTCGCCGCCATTCGGGCCGAGCGTCCCGAGGCGACCCTAGAAGAGCTGGGTGCGATGTTCGGCTACGATGTGGCCCGCACCTCGCGCATCATGCGGATTGCGAACCTTCATCCCGAGATCATGGACCTCTATAGCGCGGGCGAGATCGATGACGCCCAGGCACAGGCATACGCGGCGACGGAGGATCGTTCGCTACAGATCGCGGTCTATCGCCAGTTGGAGAAGGAGGCGACCCGCCCGCACGAGAAAAATGCGAGCGCCATTCGCAAGGCGATGAACTCCGGCAATCACGAACTGACCAAGCTAATGTGCTATGTCAGCGTCGATGCCTACCGCGCTGCTGGCGGCGAGTTTGAGGCCGACTTGTTCGCACAGGACGGCGCGGGGATCGTCCAGAATCCCGACATTCTGCACCAGCTAGTCGAGCAGCGTATAGCCGAGGATAAGGATCGGTTCGAACATAATATCTCGCGCAATGGCCGGAAGCTTGGCGAGAAGTGGGGCCGTGCCGACCTTGAATTCTCGTGGGTGATGACGCCTCCGCAGATCAAGCAATATGGCTATCTCTCGACGGACCATGAGCTTCGTATCCGCAACCCGAAGCGGGGCGACCTCCCCAAAGACCTCGCGGAAATCTATGCGTCGATGGAAACGCGCCTTGCCGCGATGATCGGGGAGGATGACGAACCGCTTCCCGATCTGGAAGAGGCTTACGAGAAGCTGGCGACCGAGATCGGGGACATGGACGCGCAGCGCACCATCATCCTGCCCAAGAAGGGCGCAGTCGTCGCCGTCGCATCGATCGAGAATGATGGCAGCTTCGACGTAGAGCTTTGGTTTGCGGATCGGGCGGCGAAGGGCGCGGAACTGCCCAAGGGGGCGACCGAGCAGCGTGGACCCAAGCCAGCGCCGACACCGGCAGAGGCCGAGCGCGCGCGCTTCGGGCTGTCCAAGGATAACATGCAGGTCATGATGCTGATCCGGCGCGACATGATCCGGGCCGAGTTGATGCAGTCCGCTTCCGCCGGTTCGTCGCTCGCGCTCAACTTCATGCTGTTCACGCAGGCCCGCACGATCCTCACCCCCACCAAAGGCTACGGGAACACCGTCTATTTCCATGGCGAGCCGCAGGGTATCAACGATCTTCCGCATGATGAGGACGGCACCACCAAGATTCACGATCTTGTCGGAAGCCGCCCCGAACGCGCCGCATGGTGCACCGACAAGGAGGCTCTGGCATTGGGCGTGTGGGTGACGGCGCGCGACCCTATCGAGGGTTTCGCTCTGTTCCGCCAACTGTCCGACACCGAGAAGAACAAGGTAGCGGCGATGATCGCCGGTCACATGCTCTTGGCGACCACATCGGCATATTCCGAGGGTCGCACCCCGCGCATGGTCCGCGAGCTTGCCAACTGCATCGAGGCCGAGGCCGGTTTTGGACGCTGGCGCGATACGGTCGAGCTGGACGAGGCATTTTTCAACACCTTCTCTAATAAGGCACGCCTTGGCCTTCTCGACACATGGGGTCTGGCGGATCACGCAAAGGGCATGAAGGGCAACGAAACAGCAGCCTTCTGCGCCCGCATCACGAATTGCGACGAGCAGGACGCCAAATTGCTTGGCCTTCATCCCGACGATGTTGCCGAGGCGGTGAACTGGCTGCCCGACTTCATGGAGAGCGGTACTGTCGAACCCCTCCCCGCCAAGGAGGAACCGGAAGCGGACGAGGACGACGAACTTGGGGACGAGGATCAGGACGACGATCACGATCAGATCGACGAGGCCGCTTGATCCATTGCGGGGGGGGGGGGTCCCCCGCACCTTCCCCTGCCGAGAGGCACTGCCACGGCCCGCCATTGCATCCGCGAACCCCGCTATATCCCCCCGTCCACGTCATAGGCGAGCAGCCCGACTTGTTCGGAGGCTCCACGATCAGCCACGCGGCCGACCGGAAGCCTGTCGGCGCGAAGGCGCTGCGCGCGATCACGAAATGGGCCGTCACCCCGTGGCTTGGCGATATGGACCGGGAAACCGTTCTCGAGGCGGCACCCACCCCGCTCCCCGTCTATCTTGTCGCTTGCGTTGCGGCGAAGCTGGATCATGCGGCCGAGGCGCGCGACCTCTATATTTTGCCATGGTTCCGCAAGGCTCGCGCCTATGTCGAGCGCACCGTCTCGCGCTGGCTGATCCTTTCAGCCCAACATGGTCTGATCGATCCCGGAGCCGTCATCCAACCTTATGACATGACCCTTAACACACTGGGCGCACCCGCTCGCCGCCTGTGGGGCGCTCGCGTGGTGGACGAACTGGCCCGGGTTGTAGACGTCGCCGCGCCGCTGATCGTTCTCGCAGGCCGCAGCTATCGCGATCCCCTCTGGCCGCACATCGCGCAGCGCGCGACCGCGCCCATGGAGGGATTGGCTATCGGCGAGCAGTTGGCGTGGCTCAAGCGCAAGACCCGATGTCCTGGCGCTGATGTTCCATCGAGCGCATTACCTGATACACTGGCGAACGGAGGAAGCCGATGACCGTTGAAATTCTCGCTGATCCGCAAGTGAAGATGGTGATTGACCGTCTCATCGACATTGCCCGCTCCGACACCGGGCAATCGGCCCGTGTCGCCAACTTCCTCCTGGCATGGTGGAACGGCGACGATTGGAGGCATTTCCCTATTGCAGACCTGTTTGGCGTGGACCGAGCCATCGCAGCCGACATGGCGACGATCTTCGCCTTCCTGGGCCAGTATCCTGGCGCGATCTACGTCGATTCCTTTGGCGAGCCGTACAGGGAGGCTATGGCCGATCTTGTCAAGAAGTGGCGCGAGACCTGATCCCCGTCACATGAGTTTGCGGGCATCTGGGGACGAAGGCGAAATGTCCGAGGGTGTTCGTCGTGCTGGCCGGTGGAGCGTTCCGCTCCACCGGCCCCCTTTGCCGGGCAGGGGGATTGCATATGAAATTTTGTGTCGCAAACGGCGTGTTTGGCGATTTGCGGGTTGCGTCCAGAAGTACACATTTTCGGGCATTCGACTTTCCGAACACACCAATCACCAATGCTCGAATTCCATATGCGATAGCCTTGCTTTGCCGGGGGGCTTTGGATCGACGCCGTTCTTTATTCGTTCAAGATTTGATGGTATAGGAAAGGCATGACGACGAGCGGCGGAACTGGCCCCCTGTGGACCCAAGATCAGGCGATTGCCTACGAGGCGGCGCTTGAGGCCATCAACGACGTGATCGCCGGTTACAGCGAACAGATCGCGCTTGAACAGGAGCGGGCTGCTCCCAGCGCGGCGCGGATCGAGTGGCTTGAAATGCGGACCGATCAGGCGACCGCAATCATGCACTCGCTCAACGTGATGGACACTGAGAATGTCCGGCAAGTGCTTTCCGAGTATAGCGCGATTGTACGCGCGCGTGACGCCGCCGAGGCCGTCCCCATCGCTGCCTAAGAGGCAGCATGGACCGCGACCCCGAACGACATAGTCTGTCATCCGACACCTTACAGAAAATCTATGAAACCCGTGTATCTCCGCGCCTCTTCCGAGGCGCGGAGAGCGTCGAACAGCCCACCGCGATAGTTCTAGGAGGGCAACCCGGCTCGGGCAAAACCCCCATGCAGAATCACGCTACCCGCGAATTTGCGGGCAGCGGCGGAATGGTGAAGATCATCGGTGACGATCTTCGCGCCTATTTGCCCCACTACAAGAGCCTACAGCGGGCTGACGACAAGGCCGCGGCCTTCTATACCGACCGCGATTCTGGTCGATTGGTCGAGAAAGCCATTGCCGAGGCCGCACAGCGGCGCGTCAATGTTCTGGTGGAAGGCACGATGCGCAACCCAGAGACCGTCGCGGCGACCTTGCAGCAGTTCAAAGATGCCGGGTTTCGCACCGATGCGCGGGCTTTGGCCGTCAGTCCCGAAATGTCGAGCCTTGGTGTGCTGCAGCGATATGCGGCCCAGAAGGAGAGCCGGGGGATCGGGCGCATGACCACAACCGAGGCCCACCAGAACGCCTTGCGCGGTATGCTCGATACGCTGGACCGGATTCAGGACGGACGCCTTGCTGATAGGCTCACGATCTACAGGCGTGGCGGCGAGGTAATCCATAGCTTCGATCTCACCGGGCCAGCACGCGCGGGCGAGCCCCGCGCCCGGGAGCTGGTGGAGCGCGAGCGCAGTCGGCCCCTGACGCCACAGGAAGCTCAATATAAGCAGAGCGAGATTGAAAGGCTAACCCCGATCTTGCAGAAGCATGGCGTCATCACGGCCCGAGATCCGCAGCGCAATGGCGACCTGGCGCAGAACAGGGACAGGCCCCCTCCCCGGCGCGACGAGGACCGGGAGCGGTAGCGTTTTTGGAATTGTGTGAAGGGAGTGCGATGCCCGACATCAACAAAGCTATGGAGGCCGCTGCTCGCGCGCTCTGCCTTTTGGCGGGCCATCCCGAGAACATCAAGTTCGAAGGCAAGCCGATGTGGCAAAGCTACTTACCAGAGGCAAAAGCAGCGCTCGATGCGGTCCTGCCATACCTTCGTGGCGAATAGGTAGAACGGATCAGAAATACGCTGAGGACTGGCATTGACGGGGTGGAGGTGCCGGCAAAGGCCTGTTTTCCGACAGCTCAGAGCGGAAGATGCAGAATAGCTCCCTATCCGTCAGCTTGTCCGTTCAAGCGTTTCAACGATGTGCTGCGCCAGCATATGTCCCGTCTCGGAGATTGCTGAACCTTCGATCAACGCGATCTCTGTGTCCGGTAACATGGGCAACCCTGCTTCACCCGTCACAGTTGCGAGAGGCTCCGGAACCATTTCGCGCGGCAGCACTGTAATCCCGAGCCCTGCGCGGACCGCTGCCTGGCTCCCCGCCAGGCTGGTTGACGTGTAGGCTATGCGCCAGGGGCGTCCGATGGCGTCAAGGGCATCGGTCGCGCGCTTGCGATAGACACAAGGCGCCGGCGACATAACGAGCGGTACAGTATCGACACTGTCGGCTGCGCTTTGATCTCTGGCTACCCAGACCAAAGGCTCACGCCACACGCGCATGCCCTCCAGCGCAGCTGCCGGTTCCCGTTTCACCAAAACTAGGTCAAAGGCCCCCGCATGGAATCGCTCAAGGAGATTAAGCGTCAAATCGCACGTCACCTCCAATTCCACGAGAGGATGGGCCTCGTTAAAAAGAGCGAGTATTTCGGGTAGATGCACCGTAGCAAAATCCTCTGGCACACCAAGGCGAACCACGCCCCGAATGTCCGGCTCCAGCAACTCAGCAACGGCCTTGTCATTGAGGTGGACGAGTTTGCGCGCAGTCCCCATTAGCTTGTGTCCGTCAAGGGTGAGGCGGACGCCGCGCGCATTTCGGTCCAAAAGTACACGATTCAGGTGGTTTTCGAGTCGCTTCAATTGAAGACTGATCGTCGATTGGGTGCGCCCAAGCCTTTCACCTGCACGCGTGAAGCTGCCCGTTTCTGCGATCGTTAGAAATGCGCGGAGCTGATCAATATCGAGATTTCGCAACGTCATAGCCCAATGCATCTCACGACCATTCGATTTATCAATTCATGAGATTTCATAAAATCATTTCATAAATAATGGCTGGTTTGTCAACGCGGTTCCGAAGGAGATCGCCATGGGAACTATGCCATCAAAACCGCGCGAGGAGTTTGCC